>DASYMT010000458.1:0-4502 GCA_036008925.1 Acidimicrobiales bacterium
GACCAGATCCTCTCCCCCAGCCGGAGCAGGCCGGCCAGGTCGTAGATGTCGACCTCGAAGTACGGCACGGTAGCCACCACCTCGGGCGCCACCGAAAGCTCGGCCCGCTGCTCGGCCTCGCGCTGGGCCACCACCTGGAAGCGCAGGAAGCTCTCGGCGATCTCCACGAGCACCCGCTCCTCCAAGGGCGACGCCGCCAGCGTGGCCGCGTCCTTCTCCAGCCGCTCGGCCACCGCCGCGGCCTGCTCGTCGAGGAGGTACGACGGCAGCACCTTGTTCAGCACCACCGCGCCCAGGTGGAACTTCTTGTCGTGGAGCACGTCGATGAAGAACTCGGCCTCGTGCCGCGGGGCCGCCTCCAGGGTCGACACGACGACGAACGTGGTGCGCTTGTCGTGCAGCAGCCGGGTCACCGCGTCGGCCCGCTCCACGAAGCCGGGGGCCATGGTCTGGAAGAGCGAGAAGAACTCGGCCACGTCCTCCAGGAACTCGGTGCCCAGGATGCGGTCGGCCACCGTGTAGAAGGGCTTGGAGGCGAAGCTCACGATGCGGCTGCGGTAGGGCGCGGTGAGCAGGCGCAGGAACCGGCTGGAGAAGAACTCGGCCATGCGCTGGGGCGCTTCGATGAAGTCGAGGGCGTTGCGGGTGGGCGGGGTGTCAACCACGATCAGGTCGTACTCGCCCTCGCAGTGCAGCTCGTACAGCCGCTCCATGGCGATGTACTCGTGGCTCTGCACGAAACGGCTGGTGATGTTGTCGTAGAGCTTGTTGTCGAGGATGGCCTGGGCCGTCTGCTTGCTCGGGGCGTGGCGCAGCACCAGGTCGTCCCACGACTGCTTGGTGTCGAGCATGGCCGCCCACAGCTCGCCCCGGGGCTTCACGCCCGACTCGGCGAAGGCGTCGGCGGGCACCTGCTTGGCCACGTTGCCGAACCCCTCCAGGCCCAGGGCATTGGCCAGCCGCTTGGCCGGGTCGACCGTGAGGACCAGCACCTTGCCGCCTTGACGCACCGCGGCCATGGCGGCCAGCGACGCCGCCGTGGTGGTCTTGCCCACGCCGCCCGCGCCGCAGGAGATGACGACCTCCTTGGAGGCCAGGAGCTGCTCGATCGACGCGGCGCGGGGCCCGGCCATCTAGTACCCCAGCTCCGCGCCGAGGGCCTCGGCCACCTGGCGGGTGGTGCGCAGGCCGTGCGAGCGGGTGAAGAGGTAGGGCACGTAGAGCAGCGGGATGCCGGAGTCGACCTCTCTGCGCAGCCGCTCCAGGTGCCCGGCCCGGGTGCGCCGAAGGGTGACGGCCAGGCGGGCCGCCTCGAACACGGGCGTGACGTCGCCCCCCACCGCCTCCGACAGCGCGGCGACCCGGGCGGGCTCGGCCAGTCGCTCGAAGACCTCCTCCTCGCCCCGGCCGAACAGCTCGGGCAGGACCCGGTTCACCACGATGGCGGCCAGCTTCACGCTGGTCTCGTGCTCGACCCGCTGGGACAGCTCGATGGTCTCTTGCACCGGCATCTCCTCGGGCGTGGAGACGATGACGAGGCCGGTGCGGGCCGGGTCGGAGAGGATGTCGAGCATCCAGCCCGTCTGGTTGCGCACCAGGCCGACCTTCACCAGGTCGTTGATGGCCTCGGGGGCGGCGAGCTGGCCGATGATGTGGCCGGTGGGGGCGGCGTCGACCACGACCAGGTCGTAGTGGTTCTCCCGCACCTCGTAGACCGGCTTGCCCACGGTGAGGATCTCCTTCACGCCGGGCGCGGCGGTGGCCACGAACTCGAAGATGTGGGCCAGCGGGCCGATGCGGGCCATGACCGGGAGCCGCAGGTTGATGCTCAGGTACTCCTTGAGCGACTCCTCCGTGTCCATCGACATGGCCCACAGCCGGGGTTCGATCTCGCGGGGCTTGAAGGTCGTCGGCCCCGTCTCGAAGAAGGCGGCCAGGTTGCCCTTGGCGTCGACCTCGCAGATGAGCGTGCGCTTGCCCCGCTGGGCGCTGAGGAGGGCGAGGCCCGCGGCAACCGTCGACTTGCCCACGCCCCCTTTGCCGGTGACGAACAGCAGCCGGCGGTCGAGGAGGTCGGTCAAGGGCGCGGTCGCCTTGTCGCTAGAAGCTCGAGAACCCGACCCGGCGCTCGTCGTCGCGGCCGGTGATCTCCACGTAGGCCACCTTGGCCGCGGGGACCCCCACCTGGCGGCCGCGGCGGTCGGTCAGCCAGAGCATGCCTTCGCCCCCGACGGCCGCGTCGATCTGCTTGACGAGTGCGTCGCGGTCGACGTCCTCGCCGAACTCGAGCTCGATCTCCCTCGGCGTGTACGTGACCCCGATGCGGACCTCCACTCGCTACTCCTCTCGCTCGGCTGCGTCTCGCTCGACTGCGTCTGGTTCGACCGGCGCTTCGAGCTGCGGTTCAAGCGGTTCGGCCTCGCCGGCCATCGTAGGCGGCGTTTCGGCCCCCTCATCCCATTGGCCCCAGCGGGGGGTTCGGCGGACGAAGGTCAGGTGCCAGAGGCAGAGCAGCACGGTGATGATGGCCGTGATCTGGCTGCCGGTCAGGCCGAAGCGGCGCAGGTCGTCGCGCAGGAAGTCCTCGATGATGCGCTGCACGCCGTACCAGGCCCCGAACAAGGTGATGAGGTAGCCGTCGTAGCGGGGCGTGCGGCGCAGGCGCAGGAGGGCGAACAGCAGGACCGCCACCATGATGAGGTCGTAGAGGGCGGTCTGGTGGATGACGGTGCCGGGAACGCAGGGCGAGGCGGGCACGTGGCCGGGGCCTGGGCACCTGTAGCCGAGGAAGAAGGTGGTGGCCTTGCCCAGGTGGTCGCCCACGATGAGGTCGCCGATGCGGCCGACGAGCACGCCCAGCGCCATGCCCGGGGCGGCCGCGTCCATCACCTTCCAGAAGCTGAGCCGGCGGCGGCGCATCTCGGGGAGGGCCAGGATGATGGCGCCGAAGAAGCCGCCCAACAGGGAGATGCCGCCCTTCCAGATCCTGAACAGGTCGGCGGGGTGGTCGGCGTAGTCGCCGATGTGGTTGATGACAAAGGCCAGGCGGGCGCCGATGATGGCGCCGATGGCGGCCCGGGTGAGCAGCGAGTAGACGTCGTCCTCGGTGATCCCCTTGCGCTTGGCCTCGGGGAGCATGAGGCGGGCGCCGAGCAGGAAGCCGACGGCGATGCCCACGCCGTGGGGCGAGATGGACAGCGGCCCCAGCTTGATGTGGACCAGTGGGTTGTAGGAGATGGCTGCTGCGATCGTGGAGGGCAGGGCGGCGAGCACGGGGGCCATTCTGCTTGGTGGGAGGGGTGGGAGGGTGCGGGGGCGCGGGGCTGCGAGGTAGATGTCACAGCCCGTCGGTATCGTCGGGGCCATGGAGTCGGGCAGTCCGGATGTGACCGGCACGGAGTTGAGCGACCGGGCCGAGGCGTGGGTGGGCACCATGCACGGGCGGCTGCCCCACGCGGACGCCCCATCGGCCGAGGCGGGCGCGGCCAAGGTGGGCTCGGTGGTGGTGTACGGGCGGGAGGACCGGGAGGAGTTGGAGGACCGGGAGTTGGCGCCGGGGGCCACCCGGGCGTGGGGGGCGGGGGCGCGGGCCGAGGGGGAGCCGCCCGACCCGTTGCGGACGTGCTTCGAGCGGGACCGGGACCGCATCCTGCACGCCACCGCCTTCCGCAGGCTGGCGGGCAAGACCCAGGTGTTCATCTTCCCCGAGGACCACCAGCGCACGCGGCTGACCCACGCGCTGGAGGTGGCCCAGGTGGCCACGTCGATGGCCCGGGCGTGCCGGCTCAACGTGGCCCTGGTGGAGGCGGTGGCGTTGGGGCACGACTGCGGGCACGGCCCTGGCGGGCACGCGTCGGAGGACGCCTTCGCCCCCTATGTCGACGGCGGGTACGACCATGCCGTGTGGGGGGCCGACGTGGTGCTGGCGCCGCTCAACCTGTGCGCGGAGACGCTCGACGGGGTGCGCAACCACTCGTGGTCCCGGCCGCCGCCGTCCACGCCCGAGGGCGAGGTGGTCTCGTGGGCCGACCGCATCGCCTATGTGTGCCACGACTTCGAGGACGCGGTGCGGGCGGGCATCGTCACCCCCTCGATGCTGCCGCCAGTGGTGCAGGAGCGGTGCGGGACGGTGCGCAGCCGGCAGTTGGGCGCGTTCATCTCGGCCGTGGTGGCCGCGGTGGCCGAGACGGGGCGGGTGGGGATGGCCGAGCCCATGGCCGACGCGCTGGCCGAGTTCCGCCGGTTCAACTACGAGCGGATCTACATGCGGCCCGCGTCGGTCACGCAAGGGGCCACGGTGGTGAAGGTGCTGCGGGGGCTTGTGGAGTTCTACGCCGACCGGCCCAACACGCTGCCGCTGGACGGGCTGCCCCGCGGGGCGCGGGCGGCCGACGGGTGGGCGGCGGGCAGTGCCGAGGCGGTGCGGGAGGCGGTGGCCTACGTGGCGGGCATGACCGACCGGTTCGCGCTGTCCCAGGCCGTGTAGCGCCTGGGCTGGGACC
>DASYMT010000459.1:0-4332 GCA_036008925.1 Acidimicrobiales bacterium
CGCGTGCATCCTTCAGCCCGAGGTCACCGAGGGGCCGTACTACCTCGACGTCAACAAGGTGCGCAGCGACATCACCGAGGGCCGCCCGGGCATCCCCCTCGCCCTCAAGCTGGTGGTGGTCGACGCGGCCGGGTGCCTGCCCATCAAGGACGCGGTCGTCGACGTCTGGCACTGCGACGCAGGCGGCGACTACTCGGGCGTGAGCGGGGTGGCAGGAACGTTCCTCCGGGGCACCCAGGTCAGCGACGGCGCCGGCGTGGTCCAGTTCAACACGATCTTCCCCGGCTGGTACCGGGGCAGGGCCGTGCACATCCACCTCAAGGTCCACGTGGGCGGGTCCGTGGTCCACACCGGGCAGCTCTTCTTCGACGACGCGGTGCTGGCCGCGGTGTCCACGCGGGCGCCGTACAGCAGCCGGGGCGCGCCTGACCAGTCGAACAGCTCCGACTCGATCTTCCGCCAGTCGGGCGGGTCGAAGGCCATCGTGCCCGTCACCGAGCAGGGCAGCGGCTACGCGGGCGCCATCACCCTCGGCGTCCAGGGGGGCCAGGGCATCCAGTGACCCTGCGCCTGCGGCTCGTGCTCGGCCTGGCCGGGCTGGCGCTGGTCGGGCTGGCCGTGTTCGGCGTGACCACCTACTCGCTCTACGCCCGCTCGCAGTTCCAGCGGCTGGACGACCAGATGCGCAGCGCGGTGGGGTTCGTGAGCGGCCAGGCGCGCAGCGGCGGCGAGGCTCATGGCGGCGACGGGGACGGCGGCCGGGGCGGTCCCGGCGGGTCCCCCTCGCTGGTCCCGCTGGCCGCCTACTGGGAGGTGCGCGACAGCACGGGCGCCCTGGAGCGGGCCCGCACCGACGCCACGGCCACGCCCGCCCTGCCTGCCGTGTTGACGGCCTCCGGCGGGCAGACCCGCTTCCTGACGGCGGGCGACTGGCGGGTCTACGTGACGCCGTTCGAGGGCGGGCGCGAGACGCTGGTGGTGGCCGTGCCCCTCACCGAGGTGCGCACCGCGTTGAACCGGCTGGTGCTGATCGAGGCGGGCGGCGGCGCGGCCCTGCTCGCCATCCTGTGCGCAGGCGCATGGCTGGTCCTGCGGCGGGGGCTCAAGCCGTTGGAGGAGATGGCGGAGACGGCGGGCGACATCGCCGCGGGCGACCTGGCCCAGCGGGTGGTCGAGGGGCCGGACGAGGTGGGCCAGTTGGGCCGGGCCCTCAACACCATGCTCAGCGAGATCGAGTCGGCGTTCGCCGAGCGCGACGCCACCGAGCACCGGCTGCGCCAGTTCCTGGCCGACGCGTCGCACGAGTTGCGCACGCCGCTCACGTCCATCCAGGGCTTTGCCGAGCTGTTCCGCCTCGGCGGCGACAAGGAGCACGCCGACACGGCCACCATGCTGCGCCGCATCGAGGAGGAGTCGGCCCGCATGCGCGTGCTGGTCGAGGACCTGCTGCTGCTGGCCCGGCTGGACGAGACCCGGCCCATCGAGCGGGCGCCGGTCGACTTGGCCGTGCTGGCCGCCGATGCCTGTAGCGACGCGGTGGCCATCGCGCCGGACCGGCCCGTCACCCTCGACGCGCCCGAGCCGGTGGTGGTGCAGGGGGACCAGCCGCTGCTGCGCCAAGCGGTGGCCAACTTGGTGGCCAATGCGGTGCGGCACACGCCCGAGGGGACGGCCATCGACGTGCGGGCCCGGCGGGAGGACGGCGCCGCCGTGCTGATAGTGCGCGACCACGGCCGAGGGCTGGACGACGAGGCGCTGGCCCACGTGTTCGACCGGTTCTGGCAGGCCGACCGGGCCCGGGCGGGGACGTCGACCGGCCTCGGCCTGTCGATCGTGGCCGGCATCGCGGCCGAGCACGGCGGCGCCGCCACCGCCGAGAACGGGCCGGACGGCGGCGCTCTCTTCACCCTCCGCCTCCCCCTCAACGGAACGTGAGTGCGAAAACCGACCACATACGGCTGGATTGCGATCTCACGTTTGTAGTGTCGGGGGATGCTGTTGGACGGGATCAACCATGTGGCGCTGCTGACCGGCGACACCGAGCGCCTGCACGCCTTCTACACCGAGGTGTTCGACGCCGTCGTCACCCACGACCGGGAGGAGCAGCCGGGCGTGCGCCTGTCCTTCCTCCAGATCGGCCCCCACACCGAGTTCAACGTGTTCGAGGTGGCGGGCGGCGACGAGGCCGATCGGCAGACGCCCATGTTCGGCCGGGGCCGCATCGACCACTTGGGCCTCCAGGCCGCGTCGATCGAGGCGTTCGAGACCATCCGCGGGCGGCTCATGGCCCGGGCCGCGGCCGACGACTTCGTGACCGACTTCGGCCCCGTCCTCAGCATCTTCTTCCGCGACCCCGACGGGCTGGAGGGCGAGGTGTGCGTGGCCAACCCGGACGAGCAGCCGGGAGTGCGCAACCCGCCCGGCACCCGGGCGGCCCGCTACCCGGCCTCGTCGAGCCAGACGGCCTCCTCCTAGTCCAAGGGGGAGTCGGTGGTGAGGGCCACCGGCTCGTCGGGCTTAGCTGGCACCTGACCCAGCTTGCCCGCGTGGAAGTCGTCCACCGCCTGTTCGATCTCGGCCTTGGTGTTCATGACGAACGGGCCCATCCAGGCGATCGACTCGCGGATGGGCTCGCCCCCGAGCAGCAGCACCTCCAGGTTGGGGATGCGGCTCTCCTGCTGGTTGGCGGGCGCGGCCTCGACGGTGACCGCGTTGCCGTGGCCCAGCACGGCCAACTGGCCCGTCTCGATCGGCTGCCGGTCGGGGCCGACCAGGCCCTTGCCGCCCAGCACGTAGACCAGCGCGTTGTACCGCTGCGGCCAGGGGACCACGGCCTGGGCGCCGGGGCTGACCGTGGCATGGACCATCGTCATCGGCGTGTGGGTCGAGCCCGGGCCCTTGAACGTGTCGATGTCGCCCGCGATGAGCCGCAGCAGCGCGCCGCCGTCCTCCGACGCCAGCAGCGTGACCTCCTCGCCTTCGAGGTCCTGGTACCGGGGCGGCAGCCACTTGTGCTTGGCGGGCAGGTTGACCCAGAGCTGGATGCCGTGGAACAGCCCGCCGCTCTGGACCAGATACTCGGGCGGCGTCTCGATGTGGAGGATGCCCGCGCCCGCGGTCATCCACTGGGTGTCGCCGTCGGAGATGAGCCCGCCCCCGCCGGTCGAGTCGGCGTGCTCGATGAGCCCGTCGATCATGTAGGTGACGGTCTCGAAGCCCCGGTGCGGGTGCCACGGCGTGCCCTTGGGCTCGCCCGGGCCGTACTCCACCTCGCCCATCTGGTCCATGTGGATGAAGGGGTCGAGGTCGGCCAGGTCCACGCCCGCGAAGGCCCGGCGCACGGGGAAGCCCTCGCCCTCGAACCCCTTCGGCGCGGTGGACACGCTGCGCACCGGGCGCTGGTGGGTGACGGCGGGGTCGAGTACGGCGACCCGCGACAGCTTGGTGACGTCTTCGACGGTGACGGCCGGCATGGCGTATTCCTACCCCGCCGTGGGAGAGTTCGGAGCATGGATCTGTACGACATCCCGGTCAAAACCCTGCACGGCGACGACACCACCCTGCGCGAGCACGAGGGCAAGGCCCTGCTGCTGGTCAACGTGGCCTCCAAGTGCGGGCTCACTCCCCAGTACACCCAGCTCGAGCAGTTGCAGAAGGACTACGGCGACAAGGGCTTCAGCGTGCTGGGCTTCCCCTGCAACCAGTTCGGCGCCCAGGAGCCGGGTACGGCCGACGAGATCGAGACCTTCTGCTCGACCACCTACGGCGTGAGCTTCCCCCTCTACGAGAAGCTCGACGTGAACGGCGAGGGCCGCCACCCCATCTACGCCCGGCTGACCGAGACGGCCGACGACGAGGGCCACGACGGCGACATCCGCTGGAACTTCGAGAAGTTCCTGGTATCGCCCGAGGGCCAGATCGTGGCCCGGTTCAACCCCATGACCGCCCCCGACGACCCCAAGGTCGTGAGCGCCATCGAGGCCACCCTGCCGTGACCTCCGCCTTCGTTGGTCGCTGGGCCGCCACCAGTTGACGGTCGACCGGCCAATGGACGTGCAGGTGCCGCGGTGGCACCAGGTGCGGGCGGGCACCCGGGTGGCCGCGGCCGGGGCGACGGGCCTGGCCGCGGGCGCGATGGTGGCGCTGGTCGGGCCCTGGCAGGTGGCGGTGCTGGCGGGCTGGGACGTGGCCGCCGCCATCGTGGTGGGCTGGGTGATCGCCATGGGCGCGGGCAAGACGCCCGCCCAGACGCAGGCCTTCGCGGCCCGGGAGGACGTGTCGCGCGCCACCGCCGACCTTCTCATCGTGTCGGCCTGCGTGGCCAGCCTGGGC
>DASYMT010000460.1:0-3865 GCA_036008925.1 Acidimicrobiales bacterium
CCGACGTGAGCGCGATCAGACGGGAACTTCGACACGGCTGGAGGCTCACGGCGTACTAGGGGGCATGAGACGCCACGTGCTTCATCTTGTCGCCATCGTCCTGCTCACGGCCGGGCTGGGGATGGCGCCTGCCCACGCCGCCCCGCCCGACGCCGCCTTCTGTGACTACACCGCCGTGAACGGGTCGATCAGTTGGAGCCCGGGCCTTGTCGCCACGTCGACGAGCCAGTCGATCTCGATGACCGTGAACGCGACCTGCCAGGGGTCGGGCGACGAAGCGGGCGCGTGGACGTTCTCGCTGAGCGGGACCACCACCGAGCAGTGCCTCGGGGGCTCGGGGAGCGGCAGCGTGACGGCCACCGGTGCCAACGAGTCGTACTCGTCCACCTTCTCGTACACCCACGAGGGGCCGTTCATCTCGGTGAACGTCGCCCCGGCCGGGCCCCCGGGCGATGCGGCCAGCCTCTTCCTCCATCTGCCGTTCGCGGCCTGGACGACGTGCCCGATTGCCTCCGCGTCGCTTCAGGGGACGGGGGGCGTGGCCGACACCGCGCCCGGGCCGGGGCCGACCTCGGCCCATCTCACCGGCAGCGGGGTCGTCTCCCCCGGGCTCACCCTCACCGTCTCGCCCCAGGTGTGGACCTTGTCGGGCACCGCCACCGGCCTGTTCAACAACTCGGCCGGGTCGTGCAGCTTCGCCGCCTCGTGGACGGTGGCGGCCGACACGGCTGCCGCAAGCCTGACCCCCGGGAACGGGTCGGCGGGCTGCTCCTCGACCGGCATCTCGATCTCGTGCCCCACGATCGCCGTCACCCGGGCCGCCGGGATCCTGTCCATGACCGGCACCTGCACCGGCGGCGCCCTGAACGGCAACTTCGCCATTGCCTTCACGAGCGTCTTCCCGTGGACGACCTATACGGCGGACGGCGGGTTCAGCATCGTGTAGCGGGGCGACGCCCGAGCCTTCTGATCGCGCTCACGTCCGTATACCGACGTGAGCGCGATCAGACGCCCTGCGCCTACATGCCGGCCCGCCTCGACCAGTACTCCCACGCCCGGTGGAAGCCCGAGTTGCCCGACGGGGTCATCTCCATGAACGCCTTGATCTCGCCGTCGTAGATCGGCGTGATGTCGCCCAATGCTCGGGCGTCCATCTGCACCTTGGCGTTCTTCACCAGCTCGATGCTCCGGGCCACGGCCCAGCGCACGTCCGAGCCCACCACGACGCTGCCGTGGCCCCGCATCAGCACGCCGTAGCCGTCGCCCAGCGTGCGCACCAGGGAGCGGCCGTGGTCCATGCAGGCGACCAGCAGGTCGGTGTCCGGCCCGAAGTCGACTGCCATGTCCCACAGGGGGATGGGACCGCCCATGATGGCGGCCATGTGGACGACGATGTCCAGGGGCACCGACTCCACCACGGTGAACGGCAGGAACTCGGTGGCGTGGTTGTGGCACACCGCGTTGATGTCAGGCCGGGCCGCGTACACGGCGGCGTGGATGTAACGCTCGCCGTACAGGCCGGACCCTGTGGGCTCGGGCTCCTCGCCTTCCAGGTCGAGCTCGAGGACGTCGTCCGCCTCCACCAGGCCGGGGGCCCGGTCCCGGGAGATGAGCAGACGGTCGGGCCGGAGGGGGTGGCGGATGCTCAGGTGGCCGTAGGCGTCGAGGATGCCCTCCCGGTTGAGGATCCGGTTGGCGGTGACCAGCTCGCGCTTCGCGGCGTCGAGGATCAGCCGGTCTTCTTGTGACAATGCCATGCGTTGTCGTCCTTCTGTGATGGGGGGTGGGCGTCAGTCGGTGAGGACGGCGGAGGCTGCGAACATCGGTTCCAGGTCCTTCATCGAGTACGTGTCAGGAACGGCCTTCTGCTCCTTGAGGCTGGCGAGCGCGAACTCGACGCCCTTGCGGTTCACGTTGACCGTCCAGCCCTTGTTGGCCACGTGGTACTCGATGACTTCCTTGGCCGCCGCCGGGTCGACCTTGGCGATGCGGGCGTAGGTCGCGGTGGCCTCGGAGACGTTGGCCTTCACGTAGTCGTAGACGCCCTTGGTGCAGTTGGCGAAGCGCTTGGCCACGTCGGCATGGTCCTTGGACCACGACGCGGTCGAGGCGAAGACCGTCTGCTGGAAGGCCTGGTCGTGCTCCTTCAAGAACTTGTCGGCGTCGAGCAGCACGCGGAACTTGTTCTTGTCGAAGGTGGCCGCGTCCGGGTAGGCGAGCAGGGTGGTGTCGATGGCGCCGCTCTCCAGGGCGGCCACGCCGGCCGGGATCTGGCCCACGGGCACGAACTGCACCTTGTTGAGGGCCACGTTCGAGCGGGTCAGCGCGTACTTGATGAGGATCTCGCTGACGCTGCCGGGGCTGGTGATGCCCACCTTGTGGCCGGACAGGTCGCTCACCGTCTTGTAGGGGGAGTCCTTCTTGACGATGTAGATGACCCGGTTGCTGGTCTGGAAGGCGCCCGCCACCACGCTGAGGGGCGTGGCCTTGGCATAGGCGCCGATGGCCGCGTTGGTGGCCACCGCCGCGAGGTCGACCGCGCCGGTGGTGACGGCCCGCAGGATCTCGCCGCCGCCGCCGAAGGTGGCGAACTTCACCTCGATGTTGCAGGCCTTGTACTTCCCGGTCTCAATGCCGATCTCGACCGGTGCCAGGTGGGCGGTGCCGTGGGCGCCGCCCAGGGTCAGGTTGACGACGGGCTCGGTGCTGGGCTTGGCCGCCCCGCCCGAGTCGGCCGTGGTGGCCTTGTCGTCCTTGCCGCATGCGGCCAGCACCACCGCCATGGCCATGACCGCGAGTAGGACTCGCGCGCCGCCTCTACGAGTGAATGACATGCAATCTGCTCCTTCTGGTACGTGGGTTCGATGGACCGGGCCGAAGCCCGGTTTGAGTCGCCGCCCGCCGTCGGCTTGTGCAGATACATGGGGTGCGTCTACCGGACGCCCGGCCTCCCGGTGGCGGCGATGGTCACCCGCAGCAGCAGGTCGCCGGTGAAGCTGATGAGCACGACGATGACGATCCCCGCGTAGAGCTGGGGCACGTTGAACAGCTCGTAGGCCTGCCGGATGATCAGGCCGAGGCCCGAGCCGGACAGCAGGTACTGGCCTGCCACCACCATGATGAGGACGTAGACGAACGACTGGCGCAGGCCGTCGAGGACCAGGCGGCGGGCCGCGGGGAAGAGGAACTTCTGGTAGCGGCGCAGTCCCTTGCAGCCGATGCTGTCGGCCAGCTCCAGGTAGAGGCGGGGAATGCCGTCCAGGCCGGTGAGCGTGCTGGCGAACACCGGCAGCAGGCCCAGGCACAGGCCGAGGGCCACCACGCTCGGCCCGCCCAGTCCGAAGATGACGACGAACATGGGATAGAGCAGGATCAGCGGGAAGCTGTTGCCCAGCATGACGTAGGGCCGCACCGCCCGGCGCACCGCGGGCCAGCGCCACGACCCCACGGCCAGCGCCGTCCCCAGCGACCCGGCCAGCGCGAAGGCGGTGAACGCCTGGAGCAGGGTGACCTTCAGGCTCTCGCCGAAGCTCGGCATACGCACGAGCTGTCGGGCCGCGTCGAGGATGTCCGACGGGGCGGCAAGGGTCTGGGCGCTCACCGTGCCCGTCCGGGCCAGCACCTCCAGGAGGCCGATCAGGCCGACGAAGAACAGCGCCCGCGCCGCGTTGAGCACCCAACGGCGCTCGACCAGCGGCAGGGCCGTCGTCACGCGGGCTTGACCACGCCTGCCTCGCCCCGCATGGCGGCGAGGGCCTCGGGCCGGAGCAGCGACCAGATCTGGGCCTGGAGGCGCTGGCCCTCGGTGGTGGTGAGCGCCTCCACCCGCCGGGGCCGGGGCAGGTCGACGGGAATCACCGACATG
>DASYMT010000461.1:0-2358 GCA_036008925.1 Acidimicrobiales bacterium
CGCAGTGGGCCGAGAAGCACCCGATGGAGACCCTTCAGGCCATCGGCACCACCGGCGAGCCGTGGAACCTCGACCCGTGGATGTGGTGCTTCCGCAACGTGGGCAAGGAGCGGGCGGGCATCGTGAACATCTCGGGCGGGACCGAGTGCGGCGGGTCCATCGTGGCCGGGTCGATCATCTCGCCCACCAAGCCCATGGCCTTCTCGGGCCCCACCCTCGGCATGGCCGCCGACGTGGTGGACGAGGCGGGCAACTCGCTGCGGGGCACGGTGGGCGAGCTGGTGGTGCGCAACGTGTGGCCGGGCATGACCAAGGGCTTCTGGGGCAACCGCGAGCTCTACATCGACACCTACTGGTCGCGCTATCCGGGGATGTGGCACCAGGGCGACTTCGCCTATGTCGACAGCGAGAACTTCTGGTACCTGTTGGGCCGGTCGGACGACACCATCCAGTTGGCGGGCAAGCGGGTGGGCCCGGCCGAGGTCGAGTCGGCGCTGGTCAAGCACGACGACGTGGTGGAGGCCGCCGCGGTGGGCGTGCCCGATGACGTGAAGGGCGACGCCATCGTGGCCTTCGTGGTGCTGCGCGACGGCGCCGAGGCGTCGGCCATCGAGGCCGAGCTGGGCGAGCAGGTCAAGGCCGAGTTGGGCCCGGCTATCAAGCCCAGCAAGGTCATCCAGGTGGCCGAGCTGCCCAAGACCCGCAGCGGCAAGATCATGCGGCGGGTGGTGCGGGCTGTGTACCTGGGCGAGCCGCCGGGCGACCTGAGCGCCCTCGACAACCCGTCTGCGTTGGACGGCATACCCACGCCGAGCGCGTAACGACGCGGGTAACTGGCCCGCCGTCACCGTTGTCATCACGAGTGTTCGAGAAGCGAATTCGAGAAGCGAGGAGAGCGACTGATGCTGCCGTACAAGAGGAATGAGGCCCGGGCCTGGGCCCGCGAGGCCATGCAGGGCGTGGCCAACGTGGTGATCCCCTCCTACACCGCCGACATGCGGGACATCAACGAGGCGGGCATCCGCCACGACGTGCGCCGCGAGATCGAGCTCGGCTTCGCCGGCTTCCTGCTGGTGGCCGAGACGGCGCTGACCGACGACGAGTACCTGCGTTTCGTGGAGATCTCGAACGACGAGGCCAAGGGCAAGCAGCTCCTGATCCACCACGCCACCTTCAACACGCTCGAGGACAACATCAAGCTGGCCAACGAGGCCGCGGCCCGGGGCGCCACCCTCTCGCTGCTGAGCTACCCGCCGAGCTGGTACCCCAAGAACGAGCAGGACATCTACGACTACACCAAGGCGTTCTGCGACAACGTCGACATGGCCGTGATGCTCTTCCCGGTCCCGCTGTGGGGCTTCGAGCGCATCCACCCGGCGTCGCTGTCGGCCGACCTGATGCAGCGCCTGGTGGACGACTGCGAGACGGTCGTGGCCATCAAGGCCGAGGGCGGCCACCCGTCCATCGGCGGCTTCACCGAGGCCTGGTACCGCTTCAACGAGCAGGTCGTGGTGACCATGCCGCTGGAGCAGCAGGGCATCCCCTTCGCCACCATCGTCCCGATGCAGTTCATCGGCACGTCGAACACCGAGTACTTCGGCGGGGCCATCCCCCAGATGCTGAGCCTGGCCCGGGAGGGCAAGAACGACGAGGCCATGCGCCTGTACTGGCAGACCGACCCGGCCCGTCAGGCCAACGGCAAGATCGGGGCCATCGGCGGGGCCAACACCGTGCACCGCATGGCGTGGAAGTACCAGGCCTGGCTGACCGGCTTCAACGGTGGCCCCGTCCGCCAGCCCACCGCCCGCATCGTCGGCTCGCAGATGAACATGCTGCGGGCGGGCCTGGTGGCCAGCGGCATCGACTGCACGAGCGACTCCGACGACCTGTTCTTCGTGGGGCGCAACCCGGCATGACCGTGGTGGACGGGCGTCTGGCCGATGTGACGCCGAAGTTGTTCATCGGCGGAGCGTGGCGGGACGCGGCGGACGGGAAGACGTTTCCCGTCCGCAACCCCGCCACCGACGAGGTGCTGGCCCATGTGCCTGCGGCCTCGGCGTCGGAGGCGGGCGACGCGGTGCGGGCGGCCGAGGCCGCCCTGCCCGCGTGGCGGGCCACCACGGCGGGGGAGCGCAGCAAGCTGTTGCGGCGCTTCTTCGACCTGGTGGTCGAAAAGCGCGAGTGGCTGGCGCTCATCATGTCGCTCGAAGAGGGCAAGCCGGTCGAGGAGGCCCTGGGCGAGATCGCCTACGGCGCAGCCTTTCTGGAGTGGGCCGCCGAGGAGGCCAAGCGGGTCTCGGGCGAGGTCATCCCGCACAGCGCGGGCGACAAGCGCATGCTCGTGCTGCGCCAGGGCGT
>DASYMT010000462.1:0-2702 GCA_036008925.1 Acidimicrobiales bacterium
CCCAGGTCGCGGAAGCGGCCGAACACGCACGCCGCGAACGGGGCCAGGAGGGCGGCGAAGCCCGCGCCGCCGAGGGGGGTGGCCGCGGCCCGGGCCATGAAGGCGCCGCTGGCGTCGAGCACGCCTGCGATGGTCCACGACAAGATGGCCAGGCCGCCCACGCCGATGCCGAGCAGCGAGGCCCGCTCCCGGTTCTCGGACATGGCCCGCATGGCCGTTCCCACCCGGGTGTAGCGCAGGAACACGATGAGGGCGGCGAGCACGAACACGCCGATCTCCAGGGCCAGCAGGTGGCCGAACCCGAATTTCGAAGGGAACGAGCCGACCTGGAACTTGAGGCCTTGGAACGGCAGCGCCTCGTCGAGGGCGCCGAGGGCCCGGAGCTGGTCGAGCGAGAGCTTGTCCGGCGGGGGCCAGAAGGGCAGCCGGGTGACGGCCGAGTTGCCGAGCTGGAGGATCGTCCCCGAGGCCACGATCGTCACCACGGTCAGGAACAGCCGGGACGACTTGAAGAAGCGCAGGGTGAAGAGCCCGAGGATGGCCCCCATACCGCCGCCCACGGCCAGGCACAGGGGGAGCGCGATGGGCAGCGGCAGATGCCCGAACACCAGCAGGTACGACAGCAGCACGGTGCTGATGAAGCCGATGGGCCCGAGGGCGAAGTTGATGAACCGCAGCGTGCGGTACATCAGCACCACCGACGAGGCGAAGACGGCCACGGTGATGCCGAGCAGCAGGCCGGAGAAGAGGATGGCGGCGGGCGTGCCCCGGCCGCCGCCCGACGAGCCGGGCATGACGAACTGGGTCAGCAGCAGCAGCACCAGGGCCGGTGCCGCGTACCCGGCCAGCTTGCGCTGGCGCGAGCCGGGCGGAAGGAGTCGGTCGAGCGCGTTCACGACGGCCGGCCTCCCTCATCGGGGAACCGTGGGTCCGGGTCCCAGGCGTGGGCCCGTTCCCAGAAGCACGAAGACATGGGCGTGGGCGTCACTTCAGGGCCGCGGGCAGCGGTTGGGGGGTGAGGTCGGCCAGGGTGACGGTGAGCCGCTCCTTGCCGTCCGAGCCGGTGAACTCGGTGACCTGCCGCACGACCAGGCCGCCGAACTGGGTGGCCACCACGTAGTGGATGAGGAGCTGCTGCGACTGGGCCGGGTCGCTGGTGAGCGTGCGGCTCTGGGAGGCGTCGACGGCCCAGCCCGAGGTGCGCTTGCCGCAGGCGTCCACCGTCTCGCGCTCGCGCACGTTGGTGTCGGCCACGAGCGTGTCGCCCGTCTTGCGGTCGACCGCCGCCGTCTGGAAGTTCTCGCCCGACACCACGGGCAGGGGCAGCACGAGCAGCCCGGTGGCCGGGTCGAACGGGCGCGACCCCGCCGCCTCGCTCCCCCGCTCGTCCAGCACGACCTGCTTCTTCAGGACCATGCCCCGCTCGGGCTCGCCCACTCGGGGCGGGGCCACGACGCCCTGGGGCTGGGTCACGTTGGGCGACACGGCCTCGGACTTCACCTGCCACGTGCTGTTCACGAACGTGCCGTCGATGGCGGGCTCGAGCGTCTCGAACGTGTACTCGGTGGGGCTCACGGACTTCACCCGGCGCACGGCCCGCTGCACGAACTTGACCGGGCCCTTGGTCTCCTTGCCGTCGGCCGCGATCAGCGTGCGGAAGGCCTGCCACTTGTAGAGGCCCTCGGCCGGCGGCTTGGCCACGTTGGCCTCGGTCGGGACCTCGATCGACGCGTTGTGGGGCGCGGTCGGGCAGGCCCCTGCACTCAGCGAAGGGCCCGAGTCCGTGGGGATGTCGAAGCCGTTGTCGTAGCCGCCGAAGTCGAAGGGCAGCAGGCTGCCGTCGCCCGCGTTCTTGAGCACGTCGGAGAGCGACTGGGTGGGCAGGGGCGGCGGCGTGGTCTCCGGCTTGACCCCGAACACCAGCTTGGCCGACACCTTGCTCACGCCCACCGTGGGGTCGCCCTGGCTCACGCAGGCAGCCGAGAGCAGGCCGACGGCGACGGCCGCCGCGATCACGCGCTCACGCCGGGACAGCGACACGGCGACGCTCCTTTCTGGCTCGGCCTCGGGCCCGCCTCGTCTGGGTGAGGTCGGTGTCGGGAGCGAAGGGGTCTCGCAGCGACAGCCGGGACACTGCCGCCACCGCCCGCACGGTTCCGGGCTGGGCCGCGCCCAGCCTCCTGCGCAACGACCGGGACAGCTCCTCGGCCACCGCGGCCAGCATGGGGTCGTCGGCGTCCTGCATGTCGCCCCAGAGCACGCGGGTCACGAGCCAGGCCAGCTCCATGTGCTCCTCGTCGGGCATGAAGCGGTCGAGGAACATGAGCGGGGTCTCGGTGGGATAGGCGAAGCCGAGGTCGGTGGCGTAGTCCCGCCACTCGGCATAGGCCAACGCCACCCGGGCGCGCGTGCCTGCGGCCAGCGCGGCCGCCCGCCGCCTGCTTCTCAGCCGGGCCTTCTTCAGCGCGGGCCACAGCACGTAGACCAAGCAGACGGCCAGCACCAGGGCCAGCGCGAGCAGGACGAACACCGCGATCTGCTGGGCCAGCACGCTCTTGGGCGGGATGACCACGGGCAGGAAGAGCTGGACGCCGATCTCCTTGCTGGGCTGGACCCCCGCCTCCTGCTTCTGCTGGCTGGGGTCGTTGCCCACGGTGGGCTCGGCCTGCTTGGGGGTGCCGATGATGGGCAGCCACTTGTAG
>DASYMT010000463.1:0-3250 GCA_036008925.1 Acidimicrobiales bacterium
GAGTCGGGGAATGATGGAGGGGTGAGCCTCGGCCCCGTCCTCATCGTCATCGCCATCGTGATCGTGATCCCCGTGAGCGTGATGTTCTCCGGCGCCGCGCTCAGTGCCGTCCTCGGGCTCTTCCTGAAGGACGATGCCGAGGCGCGCTACGAGGGCAGCGAGCTGATCGAGCTCAACCGCTAGGGACCTGCCACACGACGGTGTCGCCGTCGTCGGCCAGGGGCGACAGGCCGAGCCCCTCGATGTAGGCCAGCGCCGCGGGCTTGGGGCTGCTGCGGTGGTACACCACGAACCCGATGCCCTCGGCCCGCAGGTCGGCCGCGCTGAAGCTGGGCCGCTCGCTGAAGCCGACCTGGCCTTGCAGGGCCAGGAGCTGGCGGTAGGCGGGGAAGCCGTAGAGGGCGGCCCGGCGCTTGTCGGGGAGGCGGGCCACCATGCCGCCCACGATGGGGTGGCGGTGCTTGGTGGCGTAGTAGAGGAAGACCGTGTGGTCGGCGGTGTCGCCCACCTGGCCGAAGCCGTCCCGCCAGAACAAGGGGATCTCCAGCACTGCGCCCTTGTCCGGGCTGGCCGTGATGGCCCGGTAGGCGACCGGGACCTTGGGCGACTGCAACTGGAGATGCGGCGGGGGCAGCAGCTCGACCAGCGTGAGCACGAGCGCCAGCGCGGGGACGGCCCAGTGCCATCGGGGCGACCGGTCCCGCACCAGATGGGCCAGCGCCACCGCCGCGCAGACGCCGAGGGCCAGCGCGGCCATGATCGAGAACCGTCCGGGGATGCGCAGGCCCGACAGCACGGGGACGGAGTGGAACACCGCATAGGGGAGCGGGATGGAGAAGCGCGTGTCGAACAGGGAGAAGCGGTCGCCGGTCCAGCCGTTCACGTGGAGGAAGGGCCCGAACGACAACACCATGAACCCGCCCGCCATGACCAGCCACGGCCCGGTTCTGGCCCGCAGCCGCACCAGCGCGAACACGGCCAGGCCCAGCACCAGCAGGCCCGCGTAGGGGTACTCCTCCAGCCCGAACACCGTGCCCTTCACGCCGTGGAACAGCCCGCCCCACAAGGGGTGCTGAGTCGACGGGGTGATGTAGCCGAGCAGGTCGGCCGAGTGCTCGTGGGCCCCGCCCCAGCCCCGCAGGCGGTCGAGCTCGGCGTGGCGCAGGTCGCTGTACATGGGGAGCAGGAGCGGCGCGCTCAGCACGCCAGCCACCGCCCCGCCCGCGGCCAGCCGGGCCAGGAACGCCCGCCGCAGCGTCTCCCGCCAGCGCCAGGCCGCCAGCACCAGCGCGGCGCCCAGCCAGAACACGAAGAAGGTCAGGTCGGTGAGGAAGAGCACCGCGGCCATGGCGCCCAGGGCGAGGGCACGCGGCCACGTCGGCCGGTCGTACAGGCGCAGCAGGAACCAGAGGCCGAAGGGCAGCACCCACATGTGGTTGAGGTTCCAGTGGCCCACCATGCGCCCGGTGTGCTGGTGGATGAGCATGAAGGCCGCGCCTGCGAAGAAGGCTGCCCGGTCGTCGCCGCACTCGTGCTTGGCCAGCAGGTACATGCCGATGCCGGTCAGCGGGACGGCGGCCAGGTTGAGGAGGTTGACGGCGAGCACGTCGCCCAGCGCCTTGGCCAGCGGCCAGGCCAGGAGGGCTTCGAGCGGCGTGGTGGTGTGGAAGCCCAGGCGCACGCCCACGGGCCAGAAGATCAGGTTGGTGCCGAACGGGTTCTCGCCGTGCAGGAGGGCCCGGGGGATGTGCCAGTAGGTCCAGAGGAAGTCGGCCCCGTCGGCCCCGTCCGAGATGTAGTGGCTGGCCATGTGGCGCACGCCCTGCCAGTAGAAGAGGCAGGTCAGGAGGACGTAGCCGGCCGCCACCAGGGCCGGTCGCCGGAGGCGCGCCACGAGCGCAGCACCCTAGACCGTCCCCCACCTGCCATTTCCACAGGGACAGTGCCTGTGGAAACGCGCGTTAGAGGGACCAGCGGGGCTGGCCGAAGCGGTACCCGACCGACCGCACGGTCTGGATCAGGTTGGCGTGCTCCTCGCCGAGCTTGGCCCGCAGCCGGCGCACGTGGACGTCCACCGTGCGGGCCCCGCCGTAGTACTCGTAGCCCCAGACCCGCGACAGGAGCGTCTCGCGGGTGAAGACCTTGCCCGGATGGGTGGCCAGGAACTTGAGCAGCTCGTACTCCATGTAGGTCAGGTCGAGCGGCTTCTGCGAGACGTAGGCCTGGTAGGTCTCCAGGTTCAGCACCAGCGGGCCGTACTCCACCAGCTCGGGGCGGGTGCCCCGGCCCGTCCGCCAGAACAGGTGCTTGAGCCGGGCCTCCAGCTCGCGGGGGTGGAACGGCGTGAGGCAGAAGTCGTCGAACAGGTCCTCCCGCAGCTCCAGGTCCGGCAGTTGGCCCCCGCTCACCATCAGCAGCAGCGGCTCCAGTGGCAGGTCCCGCTTGCGCAGGGCCCGGCACAGGGCAAAGGCTCCGTCCGGCTCCTCGTCGGCCACCACGATGGCGCCCGACCAGCCGTCCTCCGGCTCCAGCCGGGTGGCCGCCTCCGGGGTGGGGACGGCCTTCCACGGATAGCCCGAGAGGTCGAGGGCCTGGGCCAGCGCCGGGGGCGCGGGGTCGGGATACAACAGCAAGGGCTCCATCTAGAGCCTCGGCAGATAGCGGTCGAGTTCGAACTGCGTGACCTGCGTCTTGTACTCGGCCCATTCGGCACGCTTGTTGCGGATGAACCACTCGAAGACGTGCTCGCCCAACGTGTCGCGCAGGAGGTCGGACCGCTCCATCTCCTGAATGGCGTCGGCCAGCGACTGGGGCAGCACGCCCACGCCCTCGGCCATGCGCTCCTCGGCCGTCGACTCGTAGAGGTTCGTCTCGGTGGGCTCGGGCAGGTCGTAGCCCTCCTCCACGCCCTTCAGGCCCGCGGCGAGGATCACGGCAAAGGCGAGGTAGGGGTTGCACGCCGGGTCGGGGGCCCGGTACTCGATGCGGGTCGACTCCTTCTTGCCCTTCTTGGCGTGGGGCACGTTGACCACCACCGAGCGGTTGTTGCGGGCCCAGGCCACGTAGACCGGCGCCTCGTAGCCGACCACCAGGCGCTTGTAGGAGTTGACCCACTGGTTGGTGACGGCCGTGATCTCCCGGGCGTGGGTGAGCAGGCCCGCGATGAACCCCTTTGCGACCTTCGACAGCGCGTGCGGGTCGCCCGGGTCGTGGAACGCGTTCACGTCGCCCTCGAAGAGCGAGAGGTGCG
>DASYMT010000464.1:0-2551 GCA_036008925.1 Acidimicrobiales bacterium
GGCAAGCTCGACGCCCCCCGCCACGTGTGGATCATGGTGCCCGCAGGCCCGCCCACCCAGGCCACGGTGGACGACCTGGTCGGCCTCCTGGAGGCGGGCGACGCCATCGTGGACGGCGGCAACTCCAACTTCCGCGACGCCGTGCGCCGGAGCACCGAGCTGTCGCCCAAGGGCATGCACTTCGTGGACGCGGGCGTGTCGGGCGGGGTGTGGGGCCTGAAGAACGGCTACTGCCTCATGGTGGGCGGGGCCGACGAGCCGGTGCGGCGGCTGGAGCCGGTCTTCACCGCCCTGGCCCCCGAGGACGGGTACGCCCACGTGGGCCCGGCGGGCGCCGGGCACTTCACCAAGATGGTCCACAACGGCATCGAGTACGGGATGCTCCAGGCCTACGCCGAGGGGTTCGCCCTCTTGGAGGCGGCCCAGGAGTTCAACCTCGACCTGCACCAGGTGGCCGCCCTGTGGAACCACGGCTCGGTGGTGCGCTCGTGGCTGCTGGAGCTGGCCGAGTTGGCGCTGGAGAACCCCGAGGAGTTCCGCCACATCAAGGGCTGGGTGGAGGACTCGGGCGAGGGGCGCTGGACCGTGCACGAGTCGGTCGAGCGGGCCATCGCCACGCCGGTCATCACCGCGGCGTTGTTCGCACGCTTCCAGTCGCGTGACGACGAGCGGATGGCGGCGCGCATCGTGGCCGCCCTGCGCAACCAGTTCGGCGGGCACAGGTTCCTGTCCGAGTCGGAGGCGGGCGAGGTGGCCAGGGCCAAGGACGTGGAGGGCGGCGTGAGCGGACCCGAGTCGGCGGGCACCAGCCCTTCGGGATGACCGACAACCCGCTGCTCGAGGGGCTGGAGTCCGACCGGCGGGCGCCGCCGTGCGTGCTCGTGGTGTTCGGCGCGTCGGGTGACCTGACCAGCCGCAAGCTCATGCCCGCCCTGGCCGAGTTGGCCGACAACCGCAGGCTTCCGGCCGCCTTCTCGGTGGTGGGCATCGCCCGCACGGAGATGAACGACGACGACTTCCGGGCCCGGATGCTGAAGGCGGTCGACAAGCCCAGTGCGGCGTGGGAGCACCTCGTGTCGGGCTTCCGCTACGTGGCGGGCGACTACGCCGCGGGCGACACGTTCGAGACGCTGAAGCGGGTGCTCGACGAGGTGGACGCCGAGCGGGGCACCAGCGGCAACCGGGTGTACTACCTGGCGACCGTCCCGCAGGTGTTCGGCGAGGTGGCCGCCGCGTTGAAGTCGTGCGGGCTCAACCGGCCCCAGGACGGCGGCGCCTTCGCCCGCATCGTGGTGGAGAAGCCGTACGGGCACGACCTGGCCTCGGCCCGGGAGCTGGACGCCCGCATGCACGACGCCTTCGACGAGGAGCAGATCTACCGCATCGACCACTACCTGGGGAAGGAGACGGTCCAGAACGTCTTGGCCCTGCGCTTCGCCAACGCCATCTTCGAGCCCATCTGGAACCGCCGGTACGTGGACCACGTGCAGGTGACGGTGGCCGAGTCGATCGGCGTGGGCCATCGGGGCGGTTTCTACGAGCAGGCCGGCGCGCTGCGCGACATCGTCCAGAACCACGTGCTCCAGGTGCTGGCCATGACCCTGATGGAGCCGCCCGCGGTCATCGACGCCCAGGGCATCCGCGACGAGAAGGTCAAGGCGCTCCGGGCCGTCGACATCCTCGGGGCGGACGAAGTGGTGAACGAGGTGGTGCGGGGCCAGTACGACGAGGGCTGGGTGGAGGGCGAGCACGTGCCCGGCTACCGGCAGGAGGAGGGGGTGACGCCCGACTCGCGCACCGAGACGTACGTGGCCATGCGGGTGCGGGTGGACAACTGGCGGTGGGCGGGCGTGCCGTTCTACGTGCGCACCGGCAAGCGGCTGCCCAAGCGGTACACCGAGGTGGCCATGGAGTTCCACGACGTGCCGCACCTGCCGTTCGGGAGCCGGGAGACACGGGGGCTTCAGCCGAACGCCCTGGTGCTGCGCATCCAGCCCGACGAGGGCATCACCCTGCGCTTCGGGGCCAAGGTGCCGGGGCAGGCGTTCCGGGTGCGCAGCACGTCGATGGACTTCTCCTACGGCGCCGCGTTCTTGGAGGAGACGCCGGACGCGTACGAGCGGCTGCTGCTCGACGCCATGGTGGGCGACCCCACCCTGTTCATCCGCACCGACGAGGTGGAGCAGGCCTGGCGCATCTGCGACCCGATCCTGGAGGCGTGGCAGGACCCGGGGCTGCCGCTGGCCCGCTATGGGGCGGGGACGTGGGGGCCGCGCGAGGCGGACCGCCTGATCGAGGGCGACGGGCGGCAGTGGCGGACGCCGTAGACGGGGCGGTTCTGAGGCCCGGCGCGGGGCCAGGCGGGGGCGGCGGGGACGAGGCGACCGTGCTGGGCGAGTGGCGGGGCGAGCACGTCACCGTGGGCGAGGTACTCGACGCCTTGACCGGGCTGCGCCGGGGCCAGGTGCGCACGGCCACGCGCACGTCGGTGCTGAACCTGGTGGTGGTGGCGGCCGACGCCGACGACGCGTCGCGGGCGGCCGAGGCCATG
>DASYMT010000465.1:0-7928 GCA_036008925.1 Acidimicrobiales bacterium
CCGCCTCGGCCTGTCGGCGGTTGAGCTCCTCGAAGGCGGGCAGCGGCATGTAGACCTCGCCCCGCACCTCGAGCACGTCGGGCGGGTTGGGGATGGCCAGCTCGTGGGGGATGGCGGCGATGGTGGCCACGTTCGGGGTCACGTCCTCGCCGGTGGTGCCGTCGCCCCGGGTGGCGGCCCGCACGTAGCGGCCCTTCTCATAGAGGAGCGAGATGGCCAGGCCGTCGATCTTCAACTCGCAGGCGTAGTCCACGTCGCCGCTGATGAAGCGCTCCTGGCGCTTGCCCCAGGCCAACAGCTCCTCGTAGGAGAAGGCGTTGTCGAGCGACATCATCGGCACCCGGTGCTCGACCGGGGCGAACAGGGGGCTGGCCGCGCCGCCCACCCGCTGGGTGGGCGAGTCGGGGGTCACCAGCTCCGGGTGCAGCTCCTCGATGTGGCGCAGCTCGCGCACGAGGGCGTCGAACTCGGCGTCGGTGATCTCGGGCTCGTCCAACTCGAAGTAGCGGGCGTTGTGGTACTCGACCTGGGCCCGCAGCTCGTCCGCCCGCTCGGCCGGGTTGTCCGAGCAGGTCACTGCGTGCGCAGGGGCCGGGTGCGGCGGGCGCGGGCGCGGGGGGCTGGGCCCATGGCGGCCATCGCGGCCAGGACGGCCTCGCGGCTGGCGTCGAGGGCGGCCAGCACCTCCTCGGCCGGGGCCGACTCCTGGCGCAGGGCCAGGCTGTAGCGCTTGATCACGTCGAGGTCGACCAGCCGGACGTCTGCCATGCCCCGAGTCTCGCGGACCGGCCGGGGTGTGACAGGCTGCCGCCCCGACATGCGCCGCCTCGACTGGTTCCCGTGGGCCCTCCGGGCGGCCTGGGCCGTGCTGCCGGTGACCATGGGCGGCTCGCTCGACGTGGAGCCCTGGGCGGCAGCGGCCCTGTGGGCCGGGTGGGCGGTGGTGCTTCTGGCCACCCTCGCCCCCCACCCGCTGGGGCTCACCGCGCTGCGGATGGCCGCCCCCGCGGCGGTGGCGCTGGCCCTCTGGTCGACGGGCCCGGGGGCGGTTGCGTCGGCGGTGGTCGCCTGCGCGCTTGCCTTTGCGCCCGCGGCCGGGATGCTGTTCGTGAACGGGGCCGCCTATCCCAACGAGCGCCGCTTCCCCCTGCGGGCGCCGGGGCCGCTGCTGGCCGGCCTGCTGCCGTTGGCGTGGGTGCTGGCCGTGGGGCTGCCGACCGCGGGGGCGCGGCTGGCCGCGTCGGGCCGGGTGGCCTTCGGAGCGGCCGTCCTGGCCGTGGGGCTGCCGGTCGCGGCGTTGCTGGTGCGGGCCATGCACGGCCTGTCCCGACGGTGGCTCGTGTTCGTGCCCGCCGGGGTGGTGCTCCACGACCCGCTCTCGCTGGCCGACCCCGTGCTGTTCCAACGCCGGGTGGTGGAGGCGCTGCGGCTGGCCCCGGCCGACACCGACTCGCTCGACCTCACCCAGCGCTCCCCCGGCCTGGCCGTTGAGCTGGTGCTGACCGAGAAGGTGCCGATGATGCTGGTCCGACCGGGCCGGCGCCAGGGCGAGTCGGGCTCGTCGGGCCGGCTGCTGTGCACGCCCACCCGGCCCGGCGCGGTGCTGGCCGAGGCCCGTTCCCGCCGCCTGGCCTGAGACCCCCCGGCCTGGAGGGCTGCCGGCTCTGTCCTCCAGTCGGGCTTTAGAGGCCGCGGCCGAGGGCGAAGCCGACGGCCACGCCCACCAAGAAGACCAAGAGGATGGCCAGGAAGACCATCCGGCCCTCGTTGCCGGGCGGGGGCAGCCTGCTCACGCGGGCAGGGCCAGGCCGCCGCCGAGCACGTCGTCCCCGTCGTAGAGCACCACGCTCTGGCCGGGGGCCACCAGCCGCTGCGGCTTTGCGAACTGGACCCGCTCGCCGTCCCACGTGGCCGCCACCGGCGAGCCGTGGGCGCTGCACTGGGCCAGCACCGGCGTGCCGGGGGCGGCAGGTTGGTCCACCCAGGCGGTCCGGCCCAGGGCGATGCCGGAGACGGTGGGCGCCACGTCCGAGACCCGCACGGTGTCGCCCTCGATGGCGCTGACATAGCGGCGGCGGGGGTCGCCGGACAGCGGCCCCAGGCCCCGGCGCTGGCCCACGGTGACCAGCTCCACCGCGTCGACCCGGCCCACCTCCGCGCCGGACGCGTCGTCCACCACCCGGCCCGGACGGAGCGGGATGCGCGACCCCAGGAACTCGGCCCGTCCTCCCGTGGAGGTGATGAAGCACACGTCCTGGCTGTCGGGCTTGGCCGCCGTGCGCAGGCCCAGCTCGTTTGCATACGAACGGACTGCGGCCTTCGTCATCTCGCCCACCGGCAGCAGGGTCTGGGCCAACTCGGCCTGGCCCAGCATGTGCAGCACGTAGGACTGGTCCTTGGCCGCATCCGCCCCCCGGCGCAGCCGCCACCGTCCGGCGACCGAGACCACCCGGGCGTGGTGCCCGGTGGCCACCGCATCGAAGCCCAACTGCCGGGCCCGCACCAGGAACCGGTCGAATTTGAGGTGGCGGTTGCACTCCACGCACGGGTTCGGGGTGCTGCCCCCGGCGTGGGCCGCCACATAGGGCGCCACCACATGGGCGTCGAAGTCGTCGCCGAAGTTGAACACGTGGTGGGTGATGCTGAGCTGCTGCGCCACCCGGCGGGCGTCCTCCACGTCGGCCACCGAGCAGCAGCCCGAGTCGCTGTCGCCCCCCCACAGCTTCATGGTCGCCCCCACCACGTCGTGGCCCTGGGCCAACAGGAGGGCGGCGGCGACCGACGAGTCGACCCCGCCGCTCATGGCGGCCAGCACCCTCATCGGAGCCGGGCCACCGCGTCGGGGACGGCCTTGAGGGCCAGGTCCACGTCGGCGTCGGTGGTGGTCGAGCCCAGCGAGAGGCGCACGCTGGCCAGGGCCTCGTCCCGGGGCACGCCCATGGCCGTCAGCACGTGCGAGGGCTCGATGGCCCCGCTGGCGCAGGCCGACCCGGCCGACGCGCAGACGCCCGCCTCGTCCAGCAGCACGAGCAGCGACTCGCTCTCCACCCCGGGGAAGCGCAGGTGGCAGTTGCCCGCCGTCTTCGTGGCCCGCTCGCCCGTCTCCCGCGCTCCCGGGATGGCGGCCAGCAGCCCGTTGGCCAGCCGGTCCCGCAGCCGCCCCACCCGCTCGACGGTTGCCGCCCGCTGCTCGACCGTGGCCTTGAGGGCCGCGGCCATGCCGACGATGCCGGCCACGTTGTGCGTCCCGCTGCGCCGGTCGGCCTCCTGCCCGCCGCCGTGGAGGATGGGCCGGAGCCTGACGCCCCCGCGCACGGCCAGCGCGCCGACGCCCTTCGGCCCGCCGAACTTGTGGGCGCTGATGGAGACGAGGTCGGCATGGGCGGCCAGGGCGGCCACGTCGAGCCAGGGGAAGGCGGCCACCGCGTCGGTGTGGAGCAGGCCCTTGACGTGGGGCAGGTCGTGGACGACGCCGGTCTCGTTGTTGGCCAGCATGACCGAGACGAGGTCGGCTTGGGTGGTGGCGATATCGGCCACCGGGACGACCTGGCCGCCGCGGGCCAAGACGCTGTGCAGCACGGCGTGGTGCTCCACGTCGGTGCAGGCCACGGTCTCCACGCCGAGCGGCCCGAAGAGGGCCAGGTTGTCGGCCTCGGTGCCGCCGCCGGTGAAGACCACCTCGGCCGGTCGGCAGCCCAGGCCCCACGCCACCACGTCCCGGGCCTCCTCGATGGCCTGCTTGGCCTGGCGGGACACGGCGTGCGAGCCCGACGGGTTGCCGAAGTGCTCGGTGAGGTACGGCAGCATGGCGTCGAGCGCCTCCGGGCGCAGGGGCGTGGTCGCGGCGTGGTCGAGGTAGGCGGTCATGGTCGCCTCCCAGGCTACGGCGGCCGGCGGCGTTTGGCCGCGCTGACATCGGTATGCCGACGTGAGCGCGATCAAAGCGGTCTGGGCGCAGCCGGGAGGTCAGATGCGGAGGTCCACCACCCGCTCGTCGGCGTGCGCCGCCACCCGCCGGTCGAGGGCGGCGGCCGACAGGACCACGTACTGGGTGGCCGACAGCTCGCCGTCCAGCTCGTGCAGCATGGGCTCGAGCCGCTCGGTGCGGGCCACGGCCAGGAACACGATCAGCTCCTCCACCCCGTCGACCGTGCGCAGCTCGGCCTGCCAGCCGGTCACGTCGGGATGGCGGTCGAGCACGGCGAAGAAGGCGGGCGTGCTGCCGGTGGCGAAGAGCCGGGGCGCGGCCCGCCCGCACGCGGGGCACACCGACTCGTCCACCGTGGCGAACACGCCGGTGCGCAGCCGCAAGAGCACGGTCCCCCGCCACCCCAGCGGGCTCCACACCACCTCGCCCCCCGCGCCGGGCGGGACGGCCGTCCCGGTGAGCGGGTCGATCAGCTCGACCACCTCGGAGGCGGGCCAGGTGTGCAGCCCGGTGGCCGCCCCGCCCGCGCACTCGGCCCACAGGCTCCGAACCCCCGGCGGCGCCCACGCGCTCAGCACCGGCGCCCCGAAGGCGGCGGCCGACAGCCGGCTGCGCAGCCCGTCGTCGAGCAAGAAGCCCACGGCCAGCACCAGCCGGGGCCGCAGCAGGCTGGGCTCCAGCAGCCGCATGAGGTCCATGGGCCGCCCGACTAGCACCGAGGGGGCCAGCGCGTCCACGTCCTCTACCGAGGGCGACGGGCCGAGGTGCAGCGCCGACAGCCGGGCCCGTCGAGCGGCGCCGACCACCTGCCACCACACCAGGTCGGGGCCGGGGGGCACGACGCTGACCAGCACGTCGTCCGCCACCACGCCCGCGTCGCCCAGCCACCGTGCGCCGATGCGGGCCAGCCGGTCCATGTCGGCCTCGGACGAGCCCATGGGGAGCCCGCCCGCCACCGTCCAGTGCACCGGCTTGAAGCACGGCACCAGCACCCGGTCGTTGACCACCTGCTGGCGGCCCCACAGGCGGGACCAGAGCAGCCGCAGGGCCAGTCGGCGGGCGCCGAAGTGGTAGACGCCGGACACGTCGGGGCGCAGCACGACCGCGCTCACCAGGTCCTCGAAGGCGCTCAGCGGGCGGGGCGCGACCGCATCGAGCGTGACCGCTCGGGCCGAACGCCAGTGGGGCGAGTAGGCCGCCACCTCACGACGCAGATAGCGGGTCAGCGCACGATCACGACGGGCGGGCATCGACCCCGCCGGATCTCCGCGTCCGAACACGACAAGAGACGGTAATGGGCGCGCTACCTTGGGGTTCAGTGCCGACCGCCGCATTCCGTCGCCGATGAGCCAACTGCGCCTCGATCCGCTGACCGGGCGCTGGGTCGTGGTCACCGTCGACCGGGCCAGCCGCCCCTCCGCCTTCCAGCCCCGCTCGCTGGCGGTGGAGACGGAGCCCCGCAGGCCGTGCCCCTTCTGCCCCGGCAACGAGGAGTCGACCCCGCCCGCCCTGGAGTCCTACGAGCCCAACGGCAAGTGGCTGGTCCGGGTGGTGCCCAACCTCTATCCCGCCTTCAGCGGCACGCAGCCCATGATCGTCACCCACCTCGGCCCCGTGTTCACCCAGGCCCCGGCCAGCGGCATCCACGAGGTGCTGGTCATCTCCCCCCGCCACGACGCGGGCTGGGCCGACCTCAACGACGCCCAGGCCGGCCTGGTGATGGCCGCCATCCGCGACCGCATCGAGGAGCACGCCTCCACGCCGAACCTGCGCTACTCCCAGGCCATCGTGAACTCGGGCCGGGAGGCGGGCGCCTCGCTCGAGCACCCGCACGGCCAGTTGTTGGGCATGCCGTTCGTGCCCCGGGAGATCGTGGACGAGCAGGCCGGCTTCGCCCGCTTCGAGGGCTCGTGCCTCATCTGCACGATCGCCGAGGCCGAGGAGGAGGCCGACCACCGGGTGGTCTACGCCGACGGCGACGTGCTCGTGGTCTGCCCCTTCTGGAGCGGCACCCCGTTCGAGATGCTGGTCATCCCGCGCATCCACGACCCGCACCTGCACCACGCCCAGCCGCGCGACGTGGCCGCGGTCGGACGGGCCCTGCGCGACGCGCTCTACAGCCTGCGGGCCAACGTGGGCGACATCGCCTACAACCTGGTCTTCCACTCCGCCCCCTACCGGGCCACCGGCCCGTACCACTGGCACGTACACGTGCACCCGAAGCTCACGACCATGGCGGGCTTCGAACTGGGCACCGGGGTGCTCATCAACGTGGTCGCTCCCGAGCGGGCGGCCCAGGAGCTGAAGTCGGCGGTGCCCGCCAGCGAGGTCGGCTAACGGGCCGAGGCCGGCTGACGGGCCGAGGCCGTGGCCTACGCGTCTCGGTGGTCATCAGGGCGCCTCGGCGGGTGGTGTGGGAACGGGTGCGGGACATCGAAAGCCACGTCGACTGGATGACCGACGCCGAGGCCATCCGCATCACCGGCCCGTCGACCTTCGAGTGCGACACCCGGGTCGGGCCCTTCCGCCTGCTCGACCGCATGGAGGTGGTGGAGTGGAGCGAGGGCCGCTCCATCGGCATCCGCCATGTGGGCCTGGTCACCGGGACGGGCCGGTTCACGCTGCGCCCGCTGGGCCGCGGGCGCACCCGTTTCAGGTGGGAGGAGCGGCTCGACCTGCCGTGGTGGATGGCTCCTCCGGCGGCCCGGCTGGTGCTGCGGCTGGTGTGGCGGCGGAACCTGCGGAACCTGAAGCGCCTGGTCGAGTCGGGCGGCTGAACCAGGCCGCCAGCAGGCCGAGCGCGGCCAGCCAGGCCAGCGACTTGGGCCCGTCGGTCGACAGGGTGCGGGGGTGGTCGAGGAGGCGCAGGCGCAGGCCGTGGACCGGGCCGCCCGCGGCGCGCACCCGCACCAGGCGGGCGTCGGGCGAGCGGTAGGCCAGCCGGGCGTCAGGGGTGCGGGCCCGTGTCCGGCCGAGGATCACGTCCTCCACCGCGACGGGGCCCGCGCCGGCCGTGATCTCCCAGTGGCCGGGCCGCAGTTGCAGCAGGTCCGACACCGCGGGGGCGTCGAAGTGCTCGACCCCGTTCTCCGCCGCGAAGACGGGCCACAGCCCGGCCGTCTCCATGACCGGGCGGTAGTGGGGGTAGCCGATGTCGTACAGGTCGCCGAAGCGGGCCGCGGTAGGGGCGGCCAGGGCCAGGCTCACGGCGGCCAGGCCCGCGAACAGCGCGCCCGCCGACCGGAACCGGGTCACCGCCGCGGCGGCGGGCAGGGCCAGCAGCGGCACCAGGGGCACGAGGAAGCGCCCGGGCAGGCTGTAGGCGGCGCCGCCCGCCATGGCCGCGGTGCCCGCATAGAGGAGCGCGCCGGCCAGCGCGGCCCGCGCGGTGCGGCCGAAGCGGCGGACCAGCGGGCCTGCGCCGACCAGGCCGACGAGCAGGACGGGGCTGTAGGGCAAGAGGCCGGCCGCGGTGTCGAGGAACCCGCCCAGACCGAAGTGGTACAGCCCCACCAGCCCCGTGCCCCGGTGGGCGAAGGGCGGCGCGGTGTAGGGCGCGCCGGGTAGGGGGCTGCCGTACCAGTGCTGGAAGGCCGTGGCCAGCAGCGCCATGCCAGCGGCGAAGGGGGCGAGGGCCAGCAGCCGGTCCCGGTTGGTGGATGCCCGCAGGAGGGCCACGGCCAGCACGGTGAGGGCCAAGGGCGCGTAGCGGATGTGGAGCCATGGCAGCGTCGCGGCGAGCACGCCGACCACCACCGGCCTGCGGATGCACAGGGCGGCCAGCACCAGGGCCAGGGCGGCGGGCACCTCGGGGTAGACCTGCGTGGCGAAGCCGAGCAGGGGCAGGGTGAAGACGAAGCCCGCCCACACCAGCACGACGAGCACGGGGCGGTCGGGCCACAGCCGCAGCAGCAGGACGAGCAGGGCCGCGGCCAGCCCCACCGACATGAGGGCCATGGTGGCCTGGGCGCTGCGGTGGCCCGGATGCAGGGCCTGGCTC
>DASYMT010000466.1:0-5476 GCA_036008925.1 Acidimicrobiales bacterium
TCACATGGCCGAAGCCGGTGCGCGGCGTCGGGCGCACGCCGTTCTCCAGCGCCTGTCGCTCCGCCGGTCCCACCGAGCCCCGTCGAGGCAGGCCCGCCGACTTCTCCAGCGCGTACACCGCCTGGCGCGTCACCTCGCTGAAGCGGCCGTCCACCGGCGTCCAGTAGCCCAAGTCGTTCAGGCGACGCTGCAGGTCGCTCACCGCGGGGCCGAACGCGCCCTTCACCACGGCCACCGGCCCCATGGCCAGCACATAGCCGCTGGCCGTGCGGGCCGCCGCGAAGCCCAGGACGACCTTGCCCGCGGGCACCTGGCCCACCCCGGACCCGTGGAACGGGGCGTCGCCGTAGGAGAACACGCCGCCGTCGGCCGCAGCCAGCCAGTAGCCGCCGCCGCTGCCGGTGGGCGCCATGCCCACCACCGGGCTGCGGAGCTGGGTTCCGCCGGTGGAGCCGAAGAAGCCCGCGTTGCCGTAGGAGAAGATGCCGCCGTCCGAGGCGACCAGCCAGTAGCCGCCGCCGTCGGGGGTGGGGGCCATGCCGACGATGGGCCGGGTGAGCCTGACCCCCGCCGCCGACCCGAAATACCGGGCGTTGCCGTAGGCGAACACGCCGCCGTCGGCCGCCACCAGCCAGTAGCCGCCGCCGTCGGGGGTGGGGGCCATGTCCACGATGGGCTGGACCAGACGGGTGCCGCCGGTGGAGCCGAAGAAGCCCGCGTTGCCGTAGGAGAAGATGCCGCCGTCCGAGGCGACCAGCCAGTAGCCGCCGCCGTCGGGGGTCACGGCCGTGCCCACCAGCGGCGAGGCCAGGGGCCTGCCCTCGCTCGACCCCCGGAAGGCCACGCCGCCAAAGGCCAGCACCGATCCGTCGCCCGCCCCCCCGCCTGCCCGGGCAGGCACGAGAGCGGCCGAAGCGGCCAGGACGACAAGGGCGAGCAGCAGGCGACGGGCACGCATAGGGCGCAGATGGTGGCACGCGGTGCGGGCCGAAGGCCGAATCGCCCGTACGGCACACCCCCACCACCGACGCTCGGCCGAGCCCGTCGAACCGCTGACCTGCGGCTTTTCCGCACAAGTCGAGCGCCCAACCGGTCGATAGGAACCTCTGAAAGGTGCAACCCGACCGCGCCCCGACAGCCGGAGAGCCACAACGATGCCCTACACCGCCGAGATCAGCCGGGCCAACCCCACCTGCTTCCTGTTCCTCATCGACCAGTCCGAGTCGATGCGCGAGGCCATCGGCGGGGGCGATGTCCCCATGGCCAAAGCCGACGCGGTGGCCGACGCGGTCAACCGCCTGCTGTCCGAGCTGACCATCAAGTGCGCCAAGGAGGACGGCGTCCGCGACTACTTCCACGTGGGCGTCATCGGCTACGGCGCCAAGGTCGCCCCCGCCTTCGGCGGTGCGCTGGCGGGCCACGACCTCGTCCCCCTGAGCCAGGTGGCGGCCCAGCCCGCCCGGCTCGAAGAGCGCGTCCGCACCACCCGCACGGCCGACGGCGTCGTCACCCAACAGCCGGTCAAGTTCCCCACCTGGTTCCAGCCCGTGGCCTACGGCGACACGCCCATGTGCGCGGCCCTGACCAAGACCCACGACGTGGTGGGCAAGTGGCTGGCCGAGCATCCCGGCTCGTTCCCGCCCATCGTCCTCAACATCACCGACGGCGAGTCCACCGACGGCGACCCGTCCGAGCCCGCCGAGGCCCTGCGCGAGCTGATGAGCGCCGACGGCAACGCGCTGCTGTTCAACCTGCACGTCTCGTCGGACCAGAGCGACCCGATCGTGTTCCCCAACGCCGACCGGGCCCTGCCCGACGACTACGCCCGCCTCCTGTTCCGCATGTCGAGCATCCTCCCGCCGTCCATGCGAACCGCCGCCATGCAGCAGGACCTTACCTTGGGCGACCAGGCCCGGGGCTTCGTCTTCAACGCCGACATCAGCGCCATCGTGCAGTTCCTCGACGTCGGCACCCAGGTGCTCGGGCTCCGGTAGCCGCACCAACGTGCGCGCCCTGACGACGTCGTTCTGGCTGCCCCGCGGGGGTAACGACGCGGCCGAGTACGAGGACGCCTTCCAACCCCGCAAGGACGGCCGCCACAGCGCCCGCCGCCTGCGCTTCGCGGTGGCCGACGGGGCCAGCGAGAGCATGCTCTCCGGCCGCTGGGCCGACCTGCTCACCCGCACCTGGTGCAAGGCCCAACGGGGCCAGACGGCCGAGATCCTGGCCGACGGCATGCGCCAGTGGGACGGCGAGCTGGCCGCCTACCTGGCCGCCCGCCAGACCCACAACCGCCCGATCCAGTGGTTCGAGGAGCCCGGCCTGGCCCGGGGCGCCTTCGCCACACTGCTCGGCGTCCAGTTCACCACCCGCCGCACGTCGAGCGGCGCGTGGACGGCCACGTCCCTGGGCGACACCTGCCTGTTCCAAGTGCGCGAGGACGAGCTGGTCACGTCGTTCCCGCTGAAGAGCTCGGCCGACTTCGGCTCGTCCCCCAACCTGGTGCCGAGCCGGGGCGAGGACCCCGAGGTGGTGGCCGCCCACGCCGAGGAGCGCGACGGCGAGTGGCGCTCGGGCGACCTGTTCGTGCTGGCCACCGACGCGCTGTCGGCTTGGTTCCTCAGCGAGGTGGAGGCCGAGCGCAGGCCGTGGGAGCAGCTCTTGGGCTTCACCTCCCGGGGCCAGGCCGCCTTCGCCGAATGGGCCAACGGCCTGCGCACGCAAGGCAAGCTCCGCAACGACGACGTCACCGTCGTGCGCATCGAGGTCCTCTGATGGCCATCGAGACGGCCGACGCGGCCGACACGGCCGCGCCCATCCAGGCAACCGCCCTCCCGCGCGGCGCGGCCTACATGGAGGCCCTCCAGGACCCGGCCGCGGCCTTCGCCGACCCCGACCTGGCCCAGGCCCAGCCCGTCCTCACCCCCCTCGGCCTCCCCCGCCCGGTGAGCGGCAACTTCGCCAGCGTCTTCCGCCTCGACGGGCCGGACGGCCGGTCCCACGCGGTGCGCTGCTTCGTGCGCGGCTTCGACGACATGGCCCGCCGCTACGCCGCCATCGACCAGCACCTGCGCCGGCTCCCGCCCGCCAGCACCTGGCGGGTCGGCTTCGAGTACCAGGAGCACGGCGTCCAGGTCCAAGGCGAGTGGTTCCCGATCGTGAAGATGGACTGGGCCTCCGGCCAGCCCCTGCTCGCCTACATCGAGCAGCACCTGTGGGACGGGCCCGCCCTCGCCTACCTGGCCACCCGCTTCGCCACCCTGGTCGACGAGCTGCGCCGCTCCGGCGTGGCCCACGGCGACCTCCAGCACGGCAACATCCTGGTGGCGCCGGGCGGCGACCTGCGCCTCATCGACTACGACGGCATGTTCGTGCCGCCCCTCGCGGGCCTGCCCGGCAACGAGCTGGGCCACCGCAACTACCAGCACCCGGGCCGCAGCCCCGGCGAGTTCGGGCTGCACCTCGACAACTTCGCGTCGTGGGTCGTCTACGCGTCGCTGGTCGGACTGTCGGTCGACCCCCTCTTGTGGGGCAGGCTCGACGGCGGCGACGAGTGCCTCCTCTTCCGCTCGCACGACTTCGCCGACCCCGCCCACTCCGAGGCCCTGGCCGCCTTCGAGGCCACCGGCGAGCCCGTCCTGCGCGACCTGGCGGGCCGACTCCGCCACTACCTCGACACGCCGTTCGACGCCGTCCCGCCCCTGTCGCCGGACAAGGCGCCGCTGCCCACGCTGCCCGAGGACCGGCCCGTCGACAACCAGCGCCAGCGCAGCCTCATGGCCGCCCTGCGCGAGGACGGGCCTGGGGCAGGCCGTTCGGCCGCGGTCGAGACTGTCCGCCCCCGCCACACCGCCCCGCCCAGCCAGGTCCACTTCACCCACATGGGCGCGGCCCAGGCCGTGTTCGCGGCCGCCTTCGGCGGGGCCGTCATCGCCATCGGACTCGCCGTCATCGGACTGCTCGCCGCCCTGGCCGCGCTCCCGCTCATCGGGGCCGCGGCCGTGGCCGCGGGCCGCTCCCTCTGGCAGCGGTCCCCCGAGGTGGCCGAGTACCGGTCCAAGCAGGCGTCGCACCACCGGGCCGAGCGCAAGCGCGACGAGGCGCAGGGCACGGTCGAGCGCCTCCAGCGCGACCGGGCCGCGGTCGACCGGGTCGAGCAGGACGCTCTGGCCCGGGCGGGCCGGGCCCAAGAGGACCAGCAGACGGGCCGGGACGCGGCCATCCGCGAGATCGACGACGGCCTGCGGGCCCGCCTCACCGAGCTGGCCGCCCAGGAGCAGGAGCTGTACCGGGACGAGCACACCGCGCTGGCCGCCGCCCTGCGCGACCGCCAGCGGGCCGTCATAGACGACGACCTCGGCCGCAAGCCCCTGTCGATGTACTCGGGGCTCGACGACCGGCTGCTCTACGCCCTCGCCCTGGACGACGTGCGCACGGCGGCCGACTTCGTCGACGTGGCCGTCGAGGGCGACGTGTCGCACCTGGTGCGGGCCGACGGGCGGCGGGTGCGGGCCACCGGGCTGCCGCCCCAAAAGGCGCATCAACTCCTGTCCTGGCGGCGCAGTTTGGAGGCCCGGCTCACGGCCAGCCTGCCCACCGCGCTGTCGGACGACGACGCCGCATCCATCCGGGCCCGCTTCGCCGACCGCCGCGGCGCGCTGGCGGGCGCCGAACAGGCGGCCAGGGCCGACGCGGCGCGGCAGGCCGAAGCCGTGCGGGCCATGCCCTTGGCCGACACCACATCGCTCACCGAGGCGGCCCGGCAGGCCCAGCGAGACGCGGCCGCCCGGCGGGTCAAGCTCGACCAGGAGCTCAACCGGGCCCGCAAGGGCCTGGCCGAGGCGGTGTGGGAGCTGGACGAGGCGGCATGGGCGCTGGACGCCTTCTCCGACCTGACCTTCGCGGCCTATGCGAAGGCCGTGTTCGCCCTCGGCTTCAAGCGGTGAGGGCCGAACGCTAAAGGGCTAGAAGCCAGGGCGGATCAGGGCCCCGCCGTCGACCACCAGGGTGTGCCCGGTGATCCAGCCGGCCGCGTCGGAGGCCAGGAACAGCGCGGCGTTGGCGATGTCCTCGGGCTCGCCCAGGCGGTGCAGCGGCAGCTTGGACGCGATGGCCTCCTCGGCAGGCTCCCACAGGGCCCTGGCCATGTCCGTCTTCACCAGTCCGGGGGCCACCGCGTTGACCCGCACCTTGGGCGCCAGCTCCTGGGCCAGTTGCCTGGTGAGGTGGATGACGGCCGCCTTGGTCACGTTGTAGTAGCCGATCGACGGCTCTACCGACATGCCCCCGATCGACGCCACGTTCACCACCGCCCCGCCGTTGGCCTCCATGGCCGCCCGCCAGGCGAGCTGCGTCCACATGACGATGGCCCACTGGTTGACCTGCACGGTCTTGTCGGCGCGCGACCTGTCGATGCCCATGAGCGGGCCCATGTAGGGGTTGGTGGCCGCGTTGTTGACGAGGATGTCGAGCCGGC
>DASYMT010000467.1:0-1516 GCA_036008925.1 Acidimicrobiales bacterium
GTCGGCCCGCTCGACGCCCGCGTGCACCATGACGACCACGTGGTCGGCCCGGGCCCGGGCGTTGCGCACCGCGTTGGTCGCGGCCCGCAGGTCATAGGCCGACGCCACGCCGGGGTGGTTGGCGCCCGCGGCCCAGCCCGCGGGGACCACCTGGCTAAAACCGAGGAAGGCGATGCTCCCGGCCGGGGTCGACACGATGGCCGGGGCGTACGCCTCGGCCGAGTTGGCGCCCGCGCCCACGGTCAGCAGGCCCGCCCGGTGGGCCAGGTCCAGCGTCTCGAGCAGGCCCGCCGAGCCGAAGTCGAGGCTGTGGTTGTTGGCCAGGTTGACCACGTTGACGTTGGCCGCCCGGAGCCGCTGCAACAGCTCGGGCGGGGAGTGGAACGTGTACTGCTTGTCCTGGGCCGAGCCCTGGGAGCCGACCGCCGTCTCCAGGTTGACGATGTTGGCGTCGTTGGCCGCGAGGAGCTGCTTCATGCCGCGCAGCGGGTCGCCGCCCCGGGCCATGAAGGCGGCCACCCGGCCCACGCCGTGGACGTCGCCGGTGAACCCGACCCGCACCGCGGCGGGGACGGCCAGGATGTTGTAGCCCTGGCCCGACGGGCTGCTGGTGATGCCCGCCGCCACCCGGCCCGCGCCCATGGCCGTGCCGGTGGCCGAGCCCTTGTAGGGGGCGTTGCCGTAGTTGAAGAGGCCGCCGTCCGACGCCGCGAGCCAATAGCCGCCGCCGCTCGGGGTGGCGGCCATGGCGGTGATGGGCTTGTTGAGGGCGATGCCGCCCGCCGAGCCGTGGAAGGGCGCGTTGCCGTAGTTGAAGATCCCGCCGTCCGACGCGGCGAGCCAGTAGCCGCCGCCATCGGGGGTGGCCGCCATGCCCACGACGGGCTTGTTGAGGGCGATGCCGCCCGCCGAGCCGTGGAAGCCCGCGTTGCCGTAGTTGAAGATCCCGCCGTCGCTCGCCACCAGCCAGTACCCGCCGCCGTCCGGCGTGGCCGCCATGCCCACCACGGGCCGGTTGAGGGCGATGCCGCCTGCCGAGCCGAAGAAGCGGGCGGTGCCGTAGGAGAAGACGCCGCCGTCGCTGGCCACCAGCCAGTAGCCGCCGCCGTCAGGCGTCCGGGCCATGCCGACCACGGGCCGGGCAGGCCTGAGGCTGGTCGGGTCCCCGGGCGCCTGAGCGTCCCCGAACCGCACCACCGCAGGCCCTATGGCCGGCGCGGCCGTCACCGCGTTCGGCCCGCCGAAGCCGACTCCCGCCGCCAACAAGACCCCTGCCGCTACGACCCGCCGCCGCCCGCCAGCTCCGCGCATGCGACCGAGTATTGCAGCGATCCGGGCCGCTTCAGACCGGTCGGTCCGTTCCAGCCGCGCCGGGAACTCCTCCACGGACAGCCCCGACTGCTCGGATGCTTGAGCGACGCGCGCCACCCGACAGTCGCGATGGAGCGGCACGATGACCACCGGGCCGTCCGCTTGCCGCCGCTTCACTCGGCTCCCGCGCGGGCGGGCCTGGCTG
>DASYMT010000468.1:0-5395 GCA_036008925.1 Acidimicrobiales bacterium
CGGGTCCTGCCGTACTGGCACGACGCCATCGTCCCCGACCTGCGGGCAGGCAGGGTCGCCCTCATCGCAGCCCACGGCAACAGCCTGCGGGCCCTGCTCAAGCACTTGGAGGGCGTGTCCGACCAGGCCATCGCCGAGGTGAACATCCCCACCGGGGTCCCCCGGGTCTACGAACTCGACGATTCCCTGCGCGTGGTACGCGCAACGTATCTCGGCGACCCGGCCGAAGCGGCCCGCAAGGCCGAGGCCGTGGCCAACCAGGCCCGCTGAGCTGAGCTACTAGCGATTAGTTGGCCTTGCGGAGCGCCTCCGACTGCTCCAGGAGGTAGCCACGCGACCGCACGGTGCGGATGGCGAGGGAGACCGGGTCGATGCGTCGGCGCAGTCGGAGGATGTGGACGTCGAGGGCGTTGCGGCCGGTGTCCGAGGACGGCCAGCCCGCCCGGCTCAGCGCGTCGCGGCTGACGACGGTGCCGAACCGCTCGACGAGCGAACGGGCCAGTCGGGCCTCGACGGGAGGGAGCGAGACCCACTGGCCGTTGAAGCGGAGCACCCCGTCACCGTCGATGTCGGGGACCCGCTGCACGTGCATGGACGCCCGGACCTCGAGGCCGACGATCCGCAGGCGCACGTCGTTGTCGGCCGCGCCCACCCGGGCCCAGTCCTCCAGGCAGTCGGCCGGTGCAGGCGGCTCCGTGCCGCCGTCCAGCAGCAGGAGGCGGGGGATGGCCCGGGCCACCAACTCGTCTCGTCGATCGCGTTCGGCAGGCCATCGCAAAAGCGTCACGTCCACGGAACGCACGCTACGGATGCAACGTTGCTGCTTTGTTACCGCCGGGTGAAAGTCGGGTGGCTCCCAATTAGGGTGGCTGCATGGCTCCGAAAGACAACAAGCTGGCGCACCTGAGCCGGCTGTGGCTGTTCTCCTCGCTGTCAAAGAAGGAGCTGGCCACGCTGGGGAAGCGAGCCGATGAGGTGGAGGTGCCTGCGGGCAAGGTGCTCACCGTGGAGGGCAAGCCCGGGCACGAGTTCTTCATGATCATCGACGGCACCGCCACGGTGAACCGCAACGGCAGGGACGTCACCACGCTGGGCCCGGGGCAGTACTTCGGCGAGCTGTCGCTGCTCGACCGGGGCCCGCGCTCGGCCACCGTGACCGCCGCCTCCGACATGACCCTGCTGGTGCTGGGCCAGCGCGAGTTCAGCGGCGTGCTGGACGAGGTGCCCGGCCTGGCCCACAAGCTGCTGGCGGCCATGGCCGAGAAGCTGCGCGACTCGTGGGCCGCGGTGTTCGGCTGAGCCTGCTCGGCTGATGCTGCTCGGCTGCGCCTTGTTCGGCTGACGCTGGCGGGGTGACTGCCGGGTTGGGCTACGTAGGCGTTCCACCCACGGATTAGGTTTCCCGCCCATGGCGACGCACGTTTCCGAGTCCCCTGCAACGACGGAGACGACCCCGGCCGCGGGCGGGCGCCGGCGCAGCCTGAAGCCGTCCACCATCTCGCTGCTCATCGGCGTGGGGGTGGCGGCCTTCACCGTCTTTTCGGGCGTGCTGGCGACTGTGGCCCCGGAGCACGACCCCTCGCCCGTGCAGCGCGAGGTGTTCCACAACATCCCCAGCCCGCTGCGGGCCGTGTTCTACAGCGTGCTGCCCGTGCTGTTCGTGGCCGGGGCGTGGCTGTTCGCCCAGCGCATCAAGAACTGGGAGCGGGGCCAGCCCGACGACCGGCGCACCACCAAGAAGAACGTGGGCCGGCGGCTGGCCGACTTCCGGGCGGGCGTCTACATGCGCACGCTCATGCGGGACCCGGCGGCCGGGCTCATGCACTCGCTGATCTACTTCGGGTTCCTGGTGCTGCTGGCCGTCACCACGGTCGACGAGGTCAACCACCTGCTGCCAACCGGGGCCAAGTTCCTGCACGGGTCCACGTATCAGGCGTACGCGGCGGTGGCCGACGTGGCGGGCGTGGCCTTCACCCTCGGGATCGTGTGGGCCGCGTGGCGGCGGTACGTGCAGCGGCCGTACCGGTTGAAGATCAAGACCCGGCCTGAGGACGCGGTGATCCTGGGCACCTTCTTCCTCATCGGGGTGAGCGGCTTCTTCACCGAGGCCCTGCGCATCGCCCTGGTGGGCAGGCCCGCCTTCGAGAAGTGGTCGTTCGTGGGCTATCCGATGTCGGCCTGGTTCGACAACCAGCGCAACCTGGGGACGTTCCACCAGGTGGCGTGGCTGGCGCACTTCGGCGGCTTCCTCGCCTTCCTGCTGATCCTGCCGGTCACCAAGCTGCGCCACATGTTCACGTCCCCGCTGAACATGTACCTACGGGACCGGGAGCGGCCCAAGGGCGCCATGAAGCCCATGCCCAACCTGATGGAGACCGAGCTGGAGAGCTTCGGGGCCTCGGTGATCTCCGACTTCACCTGGAAGCAGCTCCTCGACACCGACGCCTGCACGGTCTGCGGCCGGTGTACTTCGGTGTGCCCGGCCAATGCCACGGGCAAGCCGCTGGACCCGCGCGAGATCGTGCTGAAGGTCGGGCAGGTCATGTCGGAGTCGGCGCCGCACGGGCCGGTCTCGCCGGTGGTAGGCCACGAGCCCGAGCTGACGGTCACGGCCGACAACGTGTTCGAGCGCATCACGGCCGAGGAGATCTGGGCGTGCACGTCGTGCAAGGCGTGCGACGAGATCTGCCCGGTCAACATCGAGATCCTCGACAAGATCCTCGACATGCGGCGCTACCTGTCGCTGATGGAGTCGAACTTCCCCACCGAGCTGGGCAACGCCTACCGGTCCATGGAGAACTCGGGCAACCCCTGGGGCATGAGCCAGGGCGAGCGGGCCGACTGGGTGGCCGCGCTGCCCCTGGAGGTCGAGGTGGTCGACGGGTCGTCGCCCTTCGACCACGAGTACCTCTACTGGGTCGGGTGCGCCGGGTCCTTCGACGACAAGAACAAAAAGGTCACCGTGGCCACGGCCAAGCTGCTCCAGCGGGCGGGGATCGACTTCGCCATCCTGGGGCCTTCGGAGTCATGCACCGGCGACCCGGCCCGGCGCTCGGGCAACGAGTACATCTTCCAGATGCTCGCCATGCAGAACATCGAGACGATGAACGGCATGGGCGTGAAGAAGATCATCACCCAGTGCCCGCACTGCTTCAACACGCTGGGCAACGAGTACCCGCAGTTGGGCGGGAACTACGAGGTCATCCACCACAGCCAGTTCCTCGAGTACCTCATCGAGACGGGCAAGCTCGACATGCGCGAGGCCCGGCTGGACGAGCGGGTCACCTACCACGACTCGTGCTACCTCGGCCGGCACAACGACGTGTACCTGGCGCCCCGCAAGGTGCTCGGGTCGCTCCAGGGCATCGACATCGTGGAGATGGGCCAGTCCGGCTCGCGGGGCATGTGCTGCGGGGCGGGCGGAGCGCGCATGTGGATGGAGGAGTCCGTCGGCAAGAAGGTCAACACCGAGCGGTCCCAGCAGGCCATCGCCACCGGGGCCACCCGCGTGGCCACCGCCTGCCCCTTCTGCTACATCATGCTGGACGACGGGGTGAAGGAGAACGGGCGCGACGACATCGTCGTGCAGGACATCTCCATGCACCTGCTCGACGCGCTGGAGGGCAAGGGCCGGGCGGGTGGCGGTGCCGCAGTGGGCGGGGGCAACGGGTCCGGCGGCGCCGCGGCTGGTGGGGCCGGGCCGGGCGGGTCGGCCACGGCCGGGGCCGAGGTGCACCAGCCGGCCGAGCACGGGGCCGACGATTCCGGCGTGGCCGACTGACCCTGGCTGGCGGCTCCGGCATGGCCGACTAAGGACTGAGGGGGCAGGCGAGGAGTCGAAGGCCCGCGCCGCCGCCATATGGTCGGACCACTGTGCGCGACAACGAGGCCGATGTCCTCCTGGTCGAAGACCATGAGCTGGTGCGCCATGCATTGACAGTCGCACTCGAACTGGCCGGGCTGCGCACGACAACGGCGACCGACCTGTCGGTGGAGGGCGTGCTCGAACTGGCCCGCCGGACCCGGCCCGACGTCGTGGTGCTCGACTACTTCCTCGACGACGAAGTCGAATCGCTGCCCATGGTCGAGCCGCTCACCGGCCTGGGCGCGGCCGTGCTGGTGCTGACCGGCGCGGCCGACCCCCACGTATGGGGTGCGTGCCTGTTGGCCGGGGCGGTCGGGGTGCTGGACAAGTCGGGGCGGCTGGACGCCCTGGTCGAGCGGGTGCAGGCCGTGCAGCGGGGCGAGCCCGCCATGGCCGAGGGCGACCGGGAGCGGCTGCTGGCCGCGGCCCGGTTGGCCCAGGCCGGTACGGGCCGAGGGCTCGGAGCGGGCGGGCGGGCCGGAACCGCAGGGGGTGGCGAGGGCGGTGCTGGCGGGATAGGGGCCGGCGGTTGGATGCCGTTCGACCGGTTGACGCCGAAGGAGGCAATCGTGCTGCGCCAACTGGCGGCTGGGCGCACCCCGGAGGACATCGCCAGGGATGAGTACGTGTCGATCACCACCGTCCGGCTGCACGTCGACGCGCTGCTGGCCAAGCTGGGCGTGAGCTCCCGGTTGGCGGCAGTGACGCTGGCCCGCGAGGTGGGCTGGGCCTGAGCGCAAGCGGACCAGTCCGTCACGGAAGTCAGCCGGCACTTCCTCAATTCTGAGGAAGACCGGGGCGGCCAGCAGTCGTACCGTCCGAAGAGACAGCGTTCACAGGCGAGGGGGGCTGTCGATTCGGGACCGGCGTCGGATGCACGGGGCCAGGCGGGGAGGCCGACGACCGGTTCCGATCGGCAACTGGGGGACCGCCGGCGTTCGCGCCGTGCTCGGCCGGCCGACCGCCACCGCTGGCGAGCCCGAGCCCCCTCCACAGCGGGAGAGCTTGGCTACCCCCTGACGGCTTCGCTCCAGAGGCGAAGGCGCAGGCGGCCTGCGCTTCAGACCGGTCTGAGCCTCCAGATCCGGCTGCGCTCCAAACGGCCGTCCCCCGGGAGACAGCCGACGGCTCAGGCGCTGACTTCCTCCTCGGCCGCCGCAGGCTCGGCCAGCGGGACAAGACCCGAGCTGATGGCCACGCTGACCGCATGGGCCTGCGTGCGCACCCCGAGCTTGTCGAAGATGCGGATCTTGTGGTTCTCCACCGTCTTGGTCGCCATCGACAGCCGCTGAGCGATCCCCTTGGTGGGCAGCCCGTCGACCAGGGCGGCGAGCACGTCGGCCTCTCGGGGCGTGAGGGGCGAGATCCGCCGGCCGCCGCCGGCCGCCGACGAGCGCATCCGCCGCCACTGGGTCAGCACCATGGCCGCAGCCGTGGGGTTGAGCACCGCCGCGCCCCGGGCCACGGCCACGACACCGAGCGCCACCTCCTCAGGAGCGGCGTCGTAAAGCAGATAGCCCGATACCCCGT
>DASYMT010000469.1:0-7147 GCA_036008925.1 Acidimicrobiales bacterium
CACGCCCGGGGGAAGATGACGGCGCGGGAGCGGGTGGAGGCGCTGCTCGACCCCGGCAGCTTCGTCGAGCTCGACCTGCTGGCCCGCCACCGGGCGGTGGGCGTCGGCCTGGACGGCCAGCGGCCCTACACCGACGGTGTCATCACCGGGTTCGGCACGATCGACGGGCGACGCGTCTGCGTGTTCTCGCAAGACTTCACGCTCTTCGGTGGCGCGCTCGGCGAGGTCTTCGCCGAGAAGACCCACAAGGTGATGGACCTGGCGGCTCCGGTCGGCGTGCCGATGATCGGCATCAACGACGGCGCCGGCGCCCGCATCCAGGAGGGCGTGGTCTCGCTGGCCCAGTACGGGCGCATCTTCCACCGCAACGTGACGGCTTCGGGCGTGATCCCGCAGATCAGCGTGATCCTCGGCCCGTGCGCCGGCGGCGCGGTCTACAGCCCGGCCATGACCGACTTCATCTTCATGGTCCGCGAGACCAGCCACATGTTCATCACCGGCCCCGACGTGGTGAAGACGGTGACGGGGGAGAACGTGACGCTTGAGGAGCTGGGCGGGGCCATGTCCCACGCCACCAAGTCGGGCGTGTCGACCTTCGTGTCGGGCGACGAGAAGGCGTGTCTGGACGACGTGCGGTATCTGCTGTCGTTCCTGCCCGCCAACAACCTGGACGAGCCGCCGTACGTGGAGCCCGCCGACGCGCCCGACCGCCGGGCGCCCGAGCTGGTTGACCTCATGCCCGCCTCGCCCAACCAGCCCTACGACATGAAGAAGGTCGTGGCCGCGGTCTTCGACGACGGCGAGTTCTTCGAGTACTTCCCCCACTGGGCGCTGAACCTGGTGTGCGGGTTCGCCCGGCTCAACGGCCACGTGGTCGGCGTGATGGGCAATCAGCCCCAGGTGTTGGCGGGGGTGCTCGACATCGACTCGTCCGAGAAGGGCGCCCGCTTCGTGCGCACGTGCGACGCCTTCAACATCCCGCTGGTGACCTTCGTCGACGTGCCCGGCTTCCTGCCCGGCACCGACCAGGAGTACGGCGGCATCATCCGCCACGGGGCCAAGCTGTTGTACGCCTACTGCGAGGCCACCGTGCCCCGCATCCAGGTCATCACCCGCAAGGCCTACGGCGGGGCCTACGTGGTCATGAACGCCAAGTCGATCGGCGCCGACCTGGCCTTCGCCTGGCCCTCGGCCGAGCTGGCCGTCATGGGCCCGCAGGGCGCGGTGGAGATCGTCTACCGCCGGGAGCTGGCCGAGGCCGCCACGGCCGACCCCGAGGCGGCCGCCGCCCGCCGGGCCGAGCTGGTCGACGAGTACACCGACCGCTACGCCAACCCCTACCAGGCGGCCGAGCGGGGCTTCGTGGACGACGTGATCGACCCGGCCGACACCCGGCCCGTGCTCATCCGCTCGCTGGAGATGCTCCGGTCGAAGCGCGAGGAGCTTCCGAAGCGTAAGCACGGCAACGTGCCCCTTTAGGGCCCAAACCGCGACATTTCCCCCCCGTGGCCGTACTGCGAGGCAAGGATGCCGACACGGACGGCTCGTTCGCTCGTAGTAATGGGGTGGTACTCGTTCCCGGGGGGTTCTGTTGTGAAGCGCCTGTTCGTCCTGCTCCTGCTCCTGCTCCTCGCCCTGCTGCCCGCCTGTGGCGGCGGCAAGAAGAACGCCGCCGGTGTGAAGCAGAACGGGACCACGTCCAGCAGCGTGGCGGGCTCGGACGGCGCCGCTGCGGGGGGCACCTCCACCACGGCCAAGGGCGGGAAGGGCGGGACCACCAGCACCACCGCCAAGGGCGGGGCGGCCGAGGCCACCGGGGGGAGCACCACCACGACCAAGCCCCACGTGCCGGTGGTCATCAAGCTCGATCGGAAGTGTGTGCGCCGGGGAGCGACTGGGGACTCGCAGGGCATCTCAGTAACGACCGATCCGAACGACATCGTGGGCTATAGCACCGAGTACTCGGACCACAGCAACGAGCTCACCAACCCCTCCTACAAGACGGGCAGCGGGTACGGCAACGCCGACGACAAGGGCAAGTACCACACCGAGTGGAAGTTGCCCGACAACGCCACCCCGGGCACCGCCACCCTCCGGGTCATCGCCGAGGGCAAGATCCAGCCGCCTCTCACCTTCAAGGTCGTCGACCAGCTCGGCAAGTGCTGAGGGCCTGAGCGGGCGCTACCCTCGGCGGCGTGGCTGACGGCCCCTCCCCCGAGCAGTTGGCGGCCATCGTGGCCGCGGTGGAAATGGCCTGGCCCCGGCCCGTCGTGCCGGCGCAGCAGGCGGCCGAGCCGCTCCGGTGGCGGTTCTCGGGCCGCTGGTGGGTGCGGCCCATCCCCTCCCGGCGGGACCGCCCCTGGTGACCGCCCCTGCGGGACCGACAGGGGCGACAGGGGCGACAGGGGCGACAGGCCCGCCTGCCGACCTCGAGCTCACGACGGTGGCCGAAGACGAGGCCGTCTTCCACCGGGGCGAGGAGGTCCTGCGCCACGAAGGGCTCGCCCCGGACACCGACTACACCTTCCACGGCGTCTCCTTCCGCACGCTGCCCCGGCCGCCGGGCGAGCGGCTGGCCACCTTCGCCACCGTGAACGACGTGCACTTCGGCGAGGTCGACTGCGGCTACATCGAGGGCATCGAACTCGGCCCCGTGCTGCGGGCCGAGCCTGACGAGCCGCCCTATCCCGAGACGATGAACGCGGGAGCGGTGGCCGAGATCGCCGCCCTGGCCCCCGACGCGGTGGTGGCCAAGGGGGACCTCACCACCCACGGCACGGTCGACGAGTTCGAGGCCTTCCTGGCCTGCTACCAGAGCGCCTTCGGCGACCGGCTGCACTACGTGCGGGGCAACCACGACGGGGCCAAGGGCGAGGACTTCGCCACCGACGCCCCGCAGGCCGTGGACCTGCCGGGCGCCACCCTTGCCATCCTCGACACGGTCATCCCCGGCGCCGCCTCGGGCCAGGTGAGCGCCGGGCAACTGGCCTGGCTGGACGACCTGGGCGCGTCGGCCGACCGCCCGGTGCTGGTCTTCGGCCACCACCACCCGTGGATGCCGGGGTCGGCCGCCCGCGAGGCCGCCTACTTCGGGGTCAGCCCCGACGACTCCGAGAAGCTGGTCGAGGTGTTCGCCCGACGGGCCGCGCTGACCGGCTACTTCGCAGGCCATACCCACCGCAACCGGGTCCGCCGGTTCGCGGCCACCGGCGACGTGCCGTGGGTCGAGGTGGCCTGTGTGAAGGACTATCCGGGGGCCTGGGCCGAGTACCGGGTGTACGAGGGGGGCGTGGTGCAGGTCCACCGGCGCATCTCCACCCCCGAGGCCCTGCGCTGGACCAACGCCACCCGGGCCATGTTCGCGGGCCTCTACCCCCAGTACGCCTTCGGGGCGCTGGCCGACCGCTGTTTCGTGGTCCAGCCCCGGGCCTCGCAGGGGTGACTGTCAACCTCCCTGGGGCCTAGTCATCCACTGGCTGTGTGAAACCCTGTGGATGAACCGGTGCGCAGGCTGTCCGATTCGGGGAGAAACGGCGTTCAAGCGAGGTCGGCTTGGGCCACTTCGACCTGGCCGAGGCCCCGCCCCGGGTCGGCCGAGCAGGCTCGGCGCAGCGCCTCCCGGGCCCGGACCAGCACCTCGTCGGCCCGCAGGCCGTGAGTGGGGTAGCCGGCCACGCCCGCGGCCAGCGTCTTGATCCGGGCCGGGTCCCGGGCCAGGGCGATCTGGAGGCGCTCGGCCGTCCACACCCCGCCCTCCTCGCTGGTGTCCTCCAGGACGAGGCCGAAGGTGGTGGGGCCCAGTCGGCAGGCCACGTCCGCCTCTCGCAGCGTGCGGCGCATGATGCCGGTGAAGGCCACGGCCGCCTCCCGGCGGTGGCGCCCGTCCAAGTCGTCCAGGCCGATCTCCAGCAGCACGATCGTCACCGGCCACAGGTGGCGGCGGGCGGCGGCCACCCGGCCCTCCACGGCCAGGTCGAAGAACTGCCGGTCGGGGAGCGAGGTCTCGGGGTCGACCAGCGAGCGGGCCTCTTCCCGGGCCGGGGCAGGGAGGTCGACCAGCTTCATGAGGGCGGTGGCGCCCGCCAGGTCCCGCTCGGCGTCGTGCAGGCGGCGCACCAGGACCACGGACGCGCCTCCGGCCACCAGGGCGCAGGCGGCGGCCACCACGGCCAGGCCGGCCACGTTCATGACGGCCGCGGCCACGCCGAAGGCCAGGCCGGCAAGCCCGGCCACCAGCCCCAAGAGCGCGTCGCGATCAACCATCAGTTCTCCATCGGCCCGGGACAGTGCCCGCTTCACCGAATGTTCGGTTCGCGGGGGCCAGTTTCCTGCGGGGTCGGCCGGGCCTAGCCCGCCCGGCGGGCGCTGACCAAATCGGTCATCTCGCCCATAATCCGGACCAGCTCGAAGTCCTTCGGCGTGTAGACCGCGGCCACACCCAGCTCGACCAGCTTGGGCTGGTCGTCTTCGGGGATGATCCCGCCCACCACGACGGGCGCGTCCACCCCGGCCTCGCGCAGCAGGCGCAGGATCTCGGGTACCAGCTCCAGATGGCTGCCGGACAGGATCGACACGCCGATCACGTCGACGTCCTCGTCCCTGGCCGCCACCGCGATCTCGGCGGGCGTCAGCCGGATGCCCTGGTACACGACCTCGAAGCCCGCGTCCCGGGCCGCCACCGCGATCTGCTCGGCCCCGTTGGAGTGGCCGTCGAGCCCGGGCTTGGCCACCAGCAGCTTGGGCGGGCCGCCTGCCATGGCCCTCACCCGGGCCAGCACGTCGGCGATCTCGGCCCCCCGCAGCCCGACCGCCCCGCTCACGCCGGTGGGCGCCCGGTACTCGCCGAACACCTCCCGCAGCGCCCCGGCCCACTCGCCGGTGGTCCCGCCCGCGTGGGCCAAGGCGATGGTGGCGGGCATGAGGTTCTCGTCGGTGGCCGCAACCCGTCGCAGCTCGGCCATGGCCTGGTCGACCGCCCCTTGGTCCCGGCTGCGCCGCCACTCGGCCACGTCCGACTTCATCTCGGCCTCGACCGCCGGGTCGACCTTGAGGATCGACTCCTCCCCGGTGAGGGGGGACGGCTCGGTGGTGGTGAAGGAGTTGACGCCCACCACCTTGAGCTCGCCCGTCTCGATGCGCCGGGTGCGCCCGGCCTGGCTGCGGACCAGGCGGGTCTTGAGCTCCTCGATGGCCTCGAAGGCGCCGCCCATGGCCAGCACCTCGTCGAGCTCGGCCGTGGCCGCCTCGATCAGCTCGTTGGTCTTGGCCTCGATGACGTGCGACCCGGCGAAGAGGTCGTCGTACTCGAGCAGGTCGGTCTCGAAGGCCAGCACCTGCTGCATGCGCAGGGCCCACTGCTGGTCCCACGGCCGGGGCAGGCCCAGGGCCTCGTTCCACGCTGGGAGCTGGATGGCCCGGGCCCTGGCGTCCTTGCTGAGGGTGACGCCGAGCATCTCCAGCACGATGCGCTGCACGTTGTTCTCGGCCTGGGGCTCGGTGAGGCCGAGGGAGTTGACCTGCACGCCGTAGCGGAAGCGGCGCAGCTTGGGGTCCTGCACGCCGTAGCGCTCCAGGCAGATGCGGTCCCACAGGGCGGTGAAGGCCCGCATCTTGCAGGTCTCCTCCACGAAGCGGATGCCCGCGTTGCAGAAGAACGAGATACGGCCGACCACGTCGGGCAGCTCGTCCTCGCCGATCTGGCCCGACTCCCGCACCGCGTCGAGCACGCCCACCGCGGTGGCCAGCGCGTAGGCCAGCTCCTGCACCGGCGTGGCCCCCGCCTCCTGGAGGTGGTAGCTGCACACGTTGATGGGGTTCCACTTGGGGGCGTGGCGGACCGTGTAGGCGATCATGTCCACGATGAGCCGGCGGCTGGCCGCGGGCGGGAAGATGTACGTGCCCCGGGACAGGTACTCCTTGACGATGTCGTTCTGGGTGGTGCCCTGGAGGTCGGCCGCCGCCGTGCCGTGGTCCTCGGCGTTGGCGATGTAGAGGCCGAGCAGCCACATGGCCGTGGCGTTGATCGTCATGGCCGTGTTCATCTCGCCCGCGGGGATGCCGTCGAGCAGTTGCTGCATGTGGCCGAGGTGGGCCACGGGGACGCCGACCTTGCCCACCTCGCCCGCGGCCTGGGCCGCGTCGGGGTCGTAGCCGATCTGGGTGGGCAGGTCGAAGGCGATCGACAGGCCGGTCTGGCCCTTGGCCAGGTTCTTGCGGTACAGCTCGTTCGACGCCCGGGCCGTCGAGTGGCCCGAGTACGTGCGCATCACCCAGGGACGGTCAGGCATGCGGCCAGTCTCCCCTTATCGGTGGTAGTCGTAAAAGCCCTTGCCCGACTTGCGGCCCAGCATCTCGCCGGTGACCATCCGCCGCATCAGGGGCACGGCCGCGTAGTTCGGGTCGCGGAACTCGTCGTAGAGGGCGTCGAGGATGGCAAGCGAGGTGTCCAGGCCGACCAGGTCCAGCAGGGCGAATGGCCCCATGGGGAAGCCGCAGCCGCCCTTCATGGCCTCGTCGATGTCCTCCCGCGACGCCACGCCCGACTCCAGCAGCCGCACCGCGTTGTTGAGGTAGGGGAACAGCAGGGCGTTCACGATGAAGCCGGCCTGGTCCTTCACGATGACCGCGTTCTTGCCGCACGCCTCGGCGAACGCCTTGGTGGCCGTGATCGTCTCGTCGGAGGCGGTCAGGGGCCGCACGATCTCGACCAGGGTCATCACCGTGGCCGGGTTGAAGAAGTGGACGCCGCACACCTTGTCGGGCCTGCCCGTCTCCATGGCCAGCTCGATGACCGGCAGCGTGGAGGTGTTGGTGGCGATAATCGTGTGCTCGGCGCAGATGCGGTCGAGCTCGTTGAACAGGTGCTTCTTGGCCGCCAGGTCCTCGACGATCGACTCGATCACCAGGTCGCACTCGGCCAGCTCGCCCAGGTCCGACGTGACCGTCACCCGGCTCAGCGTGGCGGTGCGGTCCTCCTCGGAGAGCCGGCCCCGGTCGACCTGCTTGGCCAGCGACTTCTCCAGGCCGGCCAGCATGGCGTCGGCCGTCGCCTGCTGACGCGACCGCAGCACCACCTCGTGCCCGTTCTTGGCCGCCGCCTCTGCGATACCCGACCCCATGATCCCGGAGCCGATGATCCCCACCCGCT
>DASYMT010000470.1:0-1656 GCA_036008925.1 Acidimicrobiales bacterium
GCCGACTTCGCCGTCATGCTCGACCGCATGGCCCAGCGCCTGGACGCCGAGCCCCCGGGCAGGCGGGTGCGGGTGTACCAGGACCTCGTGCTATCGCTCGACCAGTACCTCGTGACCCGGCTCATCGAGCTGTTGGTCCACATCGACGACCTGTGCGTGAGCGTGGGCGTCGACACGCCGGGATTGCCTGCCGACGCGGCCGACGCGGCGGTCGCCACCCTCGTCGGCGTGGCCCGCCTCAACCACGGCGACCTGGCCGTGCTGCGGGCCCTCACCCGCCGGGAGCGCAGCGACGACCGGGTGCTGCGGGTCCTCTAGCGCGGCTAGCGGGGCTCCTCGAAGACCTCGGCGTTGTCGGCCCCCAGCGGCCTGCCCGCCCACCGCACCCGTCCGGGGGTGGCCGACAGCCGGGCGATGAGGCCCTGCATGGGCACGCCGTCCACCTCCACCACATAGCCGCGGGCGGCCAGGTGCGGGTCCTCGGCCGCGTCGGCGGGGGTGAGCACCGGGGCGATGGCCGCCTCGGCCTCGTGGAAGGCCCGCAGCACCTGCTCGACGGACCGGGCGCCGATCCACGCGGACACGGCCGCGTCGACCTCGGCCCGGTGGGCGATGCGGCCCTCGTTGGTGGCGAGGCGTTCGTCGCCGTCCAGTCCCAGGAGGGCCAGCACCCGCCGGGCCACGCCCTCCGACGAGGTGGACAGCGCCACCCACCGCCCGTCCGCCGTGCGCCACGTGCCCCGGGGCACCGAGTAGGGGATGCCCGAGCCGAGGCGGGGCTGTTCGTATCCCAGTACCCGCCAGGCCGACAGCAGCGGCCCCATGAGCTGGAGCATCGACTCGAGCAGGTTCACGTCGACCACCTGGCCCACGCCCGAGTGCACGGCGACCATGGTGGCGAAGGCCGCGGCCAGGCCCGTCACCTCGTCGGTGAGGGCGATGGGCGGGAGCAGGGGCGGGCCGTCGGGCTCGCCGTTCACCGCCGCGAAGCCGGACATGGCCTCGGCCAGCGTGGCGAAGCCGGGCCTGCCCGCGTACGGTCCGTCCTGCCCGAAGCCGGTGACCCTCGTGATCACCAGGCGCGGGTTGCGCTCCAGCAGCACGGACGGGCCGAGGCCCAGTCGCTCCAGGGTGCCCGGGCGGAAGTTCTCGACCAGCACGTCGGCCTCGTCGCACAGGCGCAGCATCCGCTCGCGGCCCTCGTCGGCCTTGAGGTCGAGGGTGACGCAGCGCTTGCCCCGGCCGAGGAGCTTCCACCACAGCGTCTCGCCGTCACGGGGGTCGACCCAGCCCATGCGGCGGGCGCCGTCGCCGCCGTCGGGTCGCTCGACCTTCACCACGTCGGCCCCGAAGTCGGCCAGGTAGCGGGCGCAGCCGGGGCCGGCCACCACCGTCGAGCAGTCGATCACCTTGAGGTCGGCGAGGGGCCCGTCCATGGGCGAATGGTAGGGACGGGCGGCGATAGGAAAGGGTTGGGGGGTGAGAACGCGCCAGCCGTTGCCGCCCCTGCCGCCGCCGCTGCCCCCGGGCCGGGTGGTCCATCTGCCCGGGCGGGGCGAGACGTTTGTGCGGGAGCTGGCGGGACCCGAGGACGGGCCGGTGGTCCTGCTGCTGCACGGGTGGACGGCGTCGGCCGACCTCAACTGGTTCCAGGTC
>DASYMT010000471.1:0-5923 GCA_036008925.1 Acidimicrobiales bacterium
CTCACGAGGCGCCCGAGGGCGCCTCGTTTCGCGTTCTGGAGGACATAGCGCGCCGAAACCACGCGCTCTGTCCTCCAGACAGTCGGGTGGCGGGTCTACCGCCGCGAGCCGGCGGTCGCCGAGGCCCGGGCCGACCGGGCCGGTCCCAGCCGGCTGAGCCGGGCCACCAGCACGTCCATCACCAGCTCCTCCGGCCATCCGGCCGACCCCCGCAGGGCCAGGTCGGCATCGGCCAGCAGGATGACGGCTCGGCTGATCCCCGCCCAGCCCAGCCTGCGGGCCTGGGTGAGCGCCTTCTTGGCCGGGAACGGGGCCATGCCCAACAGCTCGGCCGCCTCCTTCTCCCCCGCCACCCGGGCCCCGTCCACTTTCAGCATCGAGCCGTAGTGGCGCTGGAGGGTGGCCATGATGACCAGCGGATGGCGCTCCCCCGCTCCCATCATGCGGTGGAGGTGGCTCAAGGCGGCCTGGGTGTCGCCCCGGTCGACGGCGTCGGTGAGGTCCCACGGGGCGACCGCGCCCGCCTGGCCCAGGAGCGGCTCCAGCTCGTCGACCCCGACGGACGCCCCTTCGCCGTACGACGCGGCCAGGGCGTCGAGCAGGCCCGCCACCCGGCCCATGTCCTCCCCCAGGTGCTCTGACAGCAGGTTGCCCGCCGCGGCGTCGAGCTTGACCGGGGCGTCCTTGAGCCGGGCCACCAGCCAGGAGGTGCGGGCCTTGCCCGTCCCTGCGCTGGCGTCGACCACGGTGCCGACCTTCTTCACCGCGTTCACCAGCTTCTGCGACACCACCCCGCCTCCCGCCACCAACACCAGCGACGTGGTCTCCAGCGGGTTCTCCAGCCAGCCGATCAGCGGGGCCAGCTCCTCAGCCCGGAACCGCCCGACGCCCCGGACCACGACCACCCGGCGGTCGCCCAGAAAGGGCGGGGTGGCGCAGGCGTCCAGCACGGCGGCGACCTCGTAGTCCTCCCCGCCGAAGTCCTCGACCGCGAACGGGTCGCTGGTCAGCTCGGCCACCAAGTCCGAGACCCGCTGGCGGACCAGGCCCTCGTCGTCACCCTTGACGTACCAGGCGTTCACGACGCCTCCATGACGGCAGCCAGCGCCGCGCACACCCGCCTGGTCCCCCGCACGTCGTGGGCCCGTACAATCCGACAGCCCCCCGTCACGCCCACGGCAGTTGCCGCCAGCGACGCCTCCCGGCGGTCGCCGATCTCCAGGCCCAGCACCTCGCCCAGGAACCGCTTGTTGGACGCCGACAGGAGCAGCGGGTAGCCGAGCGCGGCCAGCCGGCTCGACTCCCGCAGCAGTTCGAGCGACTGGGCCGGCGTCTTGCCCAGGTCGAGCCCGGCGTCGAGGACGATGCGGTCCGGCGTCAGCCCGACTGCCTCGGCCCGACGGGCGCGCTCGATCAACATGCCACAGACGTCTCCCACCAGGTCGTCGTACTGCGGCTCCGGGTCGGGGACGCGCGGCGCCAGCCTGATGTGGGTCGCCACCACCGTCGCACCCGCCTCGGCCGCCACCGTGAGGTACTCGGGATCGGCGAACCCGCTGATGTCGTTGCCCACCACCGCGCCCGCGGCGAAGCACGCCTTGGCCACCGACGCCCGCCAGGTGTCGATCGACAAGGCCACGTCGAAGCGGTCGTGCAGCGCCTCCACGGCGGGCACGACCCGCTCAAGCTCCTCGGACTCGGTGACCTCTGGTCCGGGCCCGGCCTTCACGCCGCCGACGTCGAGGAGGTCGGCGCCCTCGTGGACAAGCCGGTCGGCCTGTCGGAGGAAGGCGTCGAAGTCCCAATAGGCGCCGCGGTCGTAGAACGAGTCCGGCGTGCGGTTGAGGACGCCCATCACGAGGGCGCGCGTGGTCACGTCGTACTCATGGGGGCCGAGACCGAGGCGCACGGGCTGAAGCTACCCGCCGACCGACGGCCGTTGCGGCAACCACGGCCGCGGCCGCCCCGGCCAGCACAGGCGCCCGGGCCTCGGGCAGCCCTGCGTCGGCGAACCGGCGGGCGACCAGCGCCACCCAGCCGATCAGCAGCCGGGTGGGCAGGTGGATCAACGCCGCCGCTTCTGGCCCGAGGATGCCCGCGGGCAGGCCCGCGGCCAGGCCCCACATCATCACGGGCCCGGCGGCCGGGATGGCCAGCAGGTTGGCGGGCAGCGAGGCCAGCGGCACGCTTCCGAACACGCCCACCAGCACCGGGGTCACCCCGGCCTGGGCGGCCAGGGTGACAGCCACGGCCAGAGGCAGGCGGCGGTGGAGCCAGGGGGTGAGCCAGGCGATGCCCGCGGTGGCGGCCACCGACAAGAGGAAGCCGACCGAGCCGACCAGCAGCGGGTCGACCAGCAGCAGGCCGGTGACGGCCAGGCACAACAGCCGGTGGGTGGATGCCGGTCGGCCCAAGGTGGCCACCGCCACCGCAATGGCGGCCATGGCCTCGGCCCGGAGCACCGACGGCTCGCCCCGGGTCAACAGCCCGAACAGGGCCAGCACGGCCAGGGCGGCCAGCAGCCGAGGGCCCAGGCGGAGCCTGCGGAGGGCGGGCCGGACCAGGGCCAGGGCAAAGGCCACGTTCTCGCCGCTGACCACCAGGAGATGGCCGAGTCCGCTGGCTCGGAAGGCGTCTTTGGTGGCGTCCGACTCGGCCCGCTGGTCGCCCAGGACGAACCCGGCGAACAGCGCCCGCTGCTGGCCGGGCAGAACCTCGGCACCCCGCATGATGGTGCGCCGGATGCCGTTGGCCAGGCGCATGGGCGCCGGACCCGGCCGCCGGCGGCCGACCTCCTGCACGGTGAGCCGGGCTGCGATGTGGCGGCGGGCCAGATAGGCCCTGGCCTTGCCTTCTACCGGCCGCAGGACCCCGGTCAGGTCGACCCGCTCCCCGGCCAGGGCCTCGGACAGCCGGGCCGCGTTGGGACCACGGGCCGAGGCCTCAGCTCGTCGGCCGCCCATGCGGACCTCCATCCGAAGGCCGCCCCACGCGGGCTGGGGGTCGCCTGCCAGCACGGCCGTCCCCGACCACTGCACGGGGGCAGGCGGGTCGAGGCCGGCCCAGGCCCGGGCCGACAGGCACGAGGCCAGCAGACCCGCGGCCACGCACAAGGCCGCGGGCGACCGCACGGCCAGCGCCGCCACGGCCGCCCCGACGGCCAACGGCAGCGGTGCAGCGCGGGCCAGCACCGCCCCGGCCGCGGCGGCCAGGGCCAGCACGAGCACCCATCGGTCGCTCATGGGATGACCACTGCGCAAGGCGTCAAGCCGCTTACGCCCGTATCCGGGCCTGAGCGCAACCAGAAGGGCCGACCTTGCGCCGGTCCACCTTCGTGCTGGACGCCCACGCGGCGCGGGACCCGTCGATGCGGCCGCAACGACCGCGGGCGATGGGCGCGAACAGGCCGAGTCCGGGGGTGGGACGGCTCGGGCGCCGACACGAGGCGGGCGCGGGTGCCGACATGAGGCGGCATCAGACCCGCACCTGGGGGCGGAGGGTGACGAGCTTGGCCGGGCCGATGCCGCGGACGGCGAGCAGGTCGTCGACCCGTTTGAACCGGCCGTGCTGTTGGCGCCAGGCCACGATGGCGCGCGCCGTAGCGGGACCGATGCCGGGGAGTGCGTCAAGCTGTTCCGCGCTGGCCGAGTTGAGGTTGACGGGCTGGGCAGGCGGGCCGAGGCGGGCCACGCCGCCCCGGCTCCCGAGACTGCCCCAGCCTCCCGCGCCCAGCGGGCCGGTGGCCACGCCCTCGGGGGCCCGCTCCCCCCGGCGCGGTACATAGACCCGCTCGCCGTCGGCGACCGGCGCGGCCAGGTTGACCAGTTCGAGGTCGGCGTCAGGGGCAGGGCCGCCCGCGGCGGCGACCACGTCTTGCACCCGGGCAGTAGGGCCCAACCGGTAGACGCCGGGGCGGGCGAGCGCGCCCGCAGCGTCGACCACGACCTCGACCGGGTCCGAGGACGCGTTGGACCCGGACACGGCAGACGCGGCTCGGGGCAGCGCAGCCTCGTCGACCCGGCCCGACCCCCGCTCCGACGTGCCGCCCCCGCCGCCCACCAGCGTCCACGCCAGCAGCCCGGCCACGGCCAGGCCCACCACGCACCCCGCCACCAGCCGGGCCGCCGAGGTGCCCAGGGCATCGGCCACCGCGCCCACCCGCCCGGCCAGCGACGGGGCCTCCACCGGCGGCGGCAGGCCCAAGAGGGCTCGGCGATCGGGCGGGGCAGCCCGCAGGCCGGACGAGGACCGAGCAGGCGGCGGGGACACAGCACGGGCAGTGGCACCGGCGGCAGCGCCGGCACCAGTGGCGCCGTCGGCAGCAGCACGAGGGCCGGCAACGGCGGCAGAGCCGGCAGCGCCAGCAGCGGCAGGCGCGCCGGCAACGGCGGCGCCGGCACCAGTGCCAACACCAGCGGCGCTGGCGGCAGCAGCACGAGCACCGGTGGCACCGTCGGCAGCGGCACGAGCAACGGCGGCACCGTCGGCGGCAGCGGTGCCAACTGCTCCAGCACCGCCGCCAAGGCCAACGCCAACAGCAACAGCACCACCACCACCACCAGACAGGTTTTCGGGCACGGCAGACCCCCGGATCGAAAAGACCAACACGACCGGGGGAAGCGGCCCGCCTCAGGCGGCGTCGACCAACCTACTGAGGGGGTGTGACAACGACCTCGGGATTACGCCGGTCCGGCCGCCGGAGCAGTGGCGCCGGCGGGCGGGGCAGCGGAGCCGTCCGGCAGCGCACCCGAACGAGCGAGCCAGTCGGCCTCGATCTCCAGCGGGATCCGCAGATACGCCCCCCTATGGGGATAGCCCCGCACCCGCCACCGCAGATACGACCCCAGGTACCGCCGTAGGAAGCCCGCCACCCCCAACGCCCGCCACTGCCGCACGTGCACGTACTCATGCGCCAGCAGCCGCTGGTCCCCCGCCGCCCGCCGCCGCACGATCACCAGCGAGCCCAGCGTGATGGCGTCGGCCCCCGGCGGCACCGGCCCGCCCACCCACACCCGGACCGGCGAGCCGAGCCGCAAGCCCACCCACACCCACACCCGGACCGGCCAGCCCGACCGCAAACCGACCCACACCCGGACCGGCCAGCCCAACCGCAAGCCCACGCCCGATCAGAACAGCCGGGTGGTCAACGCCTTGCGGTACTGGGCCGTGCGAGGGTCGTCGGGGCCGAGCACCTCAAGCAGGTCGATGAACCGCTGGCGGGCGTCCTCGTCCTCCTTCACCTGGTCGAGCAGCGCGTCCAGCTCCGCGGCCACCTCCGCTCCCTGCGCGCCGGCCGACGGCCCCACCCGGGCCAATGCCGCCACTCGCCGCACGTCGGCGGTCTCCGGCACCTTGGCCAGCACCTCGAGCGCCTCCGCCCCCCGACCGTCGGCGACCAGCAGCTCGGCCAGCGCCACCGCGGCCCGCTCGTTGCCCGGCTCCAGCTCGAGCGCCCGCCGCAGCGAGGCCTCGTCGCCCGCGGCCACCAACTGGTCGGCCTCCGAGACGGCCGGTGCCAGCCGAGCGACGAACTCCCGGACCTGGGCCTCGGGCAGCGCGCCGATGAACGAGTCGACCACCTTCCCGTCGGCCAAGGCGAACACGGCCGGGATCGACTGCACCCGGAAGGCATTGGACACCGCCGGGTTCTCGTCCACGTTGACCTTGGCCAGCTCCACCTGGCCGCCGGTCTCGTCCACCACCTTCTCCAAGATGGGCCCGAGGGTCTTGCACGGGCCGCACCACGGGGCCCACAGGTCCACCACGACGGGGACCTCGTGCGAGCGCTTCAGCACGTCGAGTTCGAACGAGGCGTCGCTTACGTCAAGCATCGCGCCGAGTCTACGGTTTGCCCCATGCAATCGATCGAGGGCATCGACGCCGAGAACGTGTCCCGTTGGTTCGAGCAGAACGTCCCCGGCAC
>DASYMT010000472.1:0-7370 GCA_036008925.1 Acidimicrobiales bacterium
AAGCCCGCTACGGCGCCCCTTTCAGCGCCCTGCTGCCCCGCTGCCGGGTCTGGGTGAACGGCGAGCCCGCCCATCCGGGCGACCCCGTGAGCGACCAGGACGAGGTGGCGGTGCTCCCTCCGGTCTCCGGTGGCTGAGGCCGCGGCCCGGGGGGGACGGGCCGGGTCGCGCCCAAGCCGGCCGCGCACCGTCCAGCCCACGCGCCGGCACGCCAAACCCACAAAGCGCCCGGCCAAAAAGCCCGGCCGCCTGGCCCGGCTGCGCGTCGTCCCCCAGGCCGACGCCCCGCACGGCCGCCTCGGCGTCTTGTGGGCCGTCCCCACCGTCGCCGCCGTGGTGGCAGGGCCGGTGGTCCTCGCCGTGTGGATGGCCGCCCACGCGGGCCTGGCCGGATTGCAGGCGGCCCGGTCGTGGCCCAAGAGCAAGGCGCCCAACCCGGTGGCGGTGGGCATCGGCGCCGTCCTCGTCCCCTTGGGCTGCGCCTTCGGCCTCCCCGGCGCAGTGGTGGGCCTGGCCGTGGGCGGCGCCGTCGCCGCGGGCCTGTCCCAGGGCCAGGCGGTGGGCCGGGCCGTGACGATTGCGCTGGCCTTGGGGGCAGCGGCCGGCTCCCTGGTGGTGGCCCGCACCGTCGGCGTGGTCCCCGGCCTGTTCCTGCTCGGCCTGGTGTGCGCCTACGACACCGGCTCGTATCTGGTGGGCACCGGCGCGGGCAGCGCGTGGGAGGGCCCTGCCGCCGGCATCGCGGCCATGGGCCCCGTCACCCTGCTCGGCGCCACGCTGGCCGTGCCCCCGTTCAGCGAGTCGGGGCCGTGGATCGCGGGCGGCCTGGCCGCCCTGCTGGCCCCGGTCGGGCCCTACGCGGGCTCGGCCCTGCTCGGCAGCAAGAAGACGCGCGTGCCCGCGGTGCGCAGGCTCGACGCCCTGCTGGTGCTCGGCCCGGTGTGGGCCGTGGCCGCCGCCGTCCTGACCGCTTGAGCCCTACAGCTTGAACAGGACCTCGAAGGCCAGGAGGAGGACGACCCACACCGCGAAGCCGGTGATGATCGTGTTGCGGTGCTTGTCGATGTGGAAGGCCTGGGGCTTGCCCACGGCGGGGGCCGACAGGGCGATGCCCTCGAACAGCACGGCCAGCACGAGCACGATGATCCAGTAGGTCAGCCGCTCGCCGCCCGCCGGGATGAGCTCGTGCTTGAAGGCGGCGAAGTGGGCGGTGGCGCCCATGAACCACAGCAGCGGGATGGACAGCACCGTGTTGGTGCGGGACGCGCAGCCTGCCTTGCGGGCCGCGGCGGCCGCGTTGGGGAGCGGGTCCCGGCCCGAGGCCACGGCCTCGGCGTTGGCGATGACGATCTTCTGGTTGGGCCAGATGACGAGCCACACGTTCGAGAACATGATGAGGCCGAAGAGGATGCCGGTGGCGATGGAGATGCCGGGTGTGCTCTTGAAGTAGTCGCCGCCGCTGAGGTTGTCCTGGAACCCGAGGATGAAGAAGCCGGACAGCACGGTGAGCAGGGCGCCCCACCGGAACCACCACAGGGCCCGGGGCACCAGCTTGCGGAACGCCTCGGTGCGGGGCCCGGCCTCGAACTCCACGAAGGCCGGGGTCTGCACGAAGTTGAAGTAGTAGAGCAGCCCGATCCAGGTCACACCGGCCAGGTAGTGCGCATACCGGGAGAGGATCTCGCCGCCGATCCTCGTGAACAGCGCCATTTCTGCAAGCACCTGCTACCCCCTGTCGCCGGGATGGTTGAGAGCGCCCGGAACGTACCACCTGTCACCGCGTGTCCCGGCCATTGCAGAACGCGAGGGCCTCAGCCCTCTTTGGTCTTCCAGAAGATCTGGGCGATCTCCTCGATTGCGTCGAGGAGCTGCTGCCCCACTTCGGGGTTGGTCGAGTGCTTTGACTCGCCCGCCAGCTTGGTGGCCTTCCAGAACAGGTCGTGGAGCTGGGGGAACTCCTCCAGGTGCTCGGGCTTGAAGTAGTCGGTCCACAGCACCCACAGGTGGTGCTTGGCCAGGTCGGCCCGCTCCTCCTTGATGAACAGGGCCCGGGCGCGGAACGCCTCGTCGTCGGACGCGTTGTACTTCTCCATGATGGCCTTGACCGATTCAGCCTCGATGCGGGCCTGGGCCGGGTCGTACACCCCGCAGGGCAGGTCGCAGTGGGCGAAGACCGGGTCGGGTGCGGAGAAGCGGTCGGCGCGTTGGAGCAGTCGGGAGACAATCGCGGTCATGCCCGGGACCGTACCCAGCGCGGAATCGCTATGAACAAGCCGTGGCGCCGGGTCGAGGTGCACGGCGACTCCATGCGCCCCGCCCTCCAGCCCGGCGACCGGCTGCTGGTCGTGCGCTGGCCCCGGCTGCGGCCCGGCCATCTCGTGGCGCTGGCCCGCCCCGACCGCGTCGTCGTGAAGCGCGTGCAGGCCGTCGACCACGGCATGGTCACCGTCGCGGGCGACAACGCCGAGGCGAGCACGGACTCCCGCCACTTCGGCCCCGTCCCGCGCGCTCACGTCCTGGGCCGGGCCGTGTACCGCTACGCGCCGACCGGCCGGGCGGGCAGGCTCCACTGATCCAGCAAGGCGGGCAGCGACACCGACGCCAGCGAGTCGACCAGCAGGTCGGCGGCCGACAGGTCGAGCCCGGCCGTCAGCGCGTGGGGGACGGCCACGCACCACAGCCCGGCCGCCTTGGCCGCGGCCACCCCGTGGGCCGAGTCTTCGAAGGCGATGGCCTCCGACGCGGTCACGCCCAAGGCCGAGACCGCCTCCAGGTACAGGTCGGGCGTGGGCTTGCCCGCCACCCCCTCGCGGAAGCAGGCCGTGTGCACGAACCACTGGCCCAGGCCGAGCCGCTCCACATGCTCGGTCACCCACGACCGCGGGGAGCTGGAGGCGATGGCCACCGGCAGACCCAGTTCCCTGGCCGCGGCCAGCAGGTCCAACACGCCCGGCAGCGGCGCCTCGGCAAAGAGCAGTTCGTCCCGTACCGCCCGCCTGCGCTCGATCACGGCGGGGTCGACCACGCCGGCCGCGGCGGCCAGCTTGTCGAGCGGGTCCCATGCCTCGGGGGTGCCGATGCACGACGCCCACTCGTCAACCGACAGGTCGCAGCCGTGCTCGGCGAAGGCCCAGCGCCACGACTCGTAGACGGGCCGCTCGGTGTCGAGGATGAGCCCGTCGAAGTCGAAGACCAGCGCACGTACAGCCATGGCCGGACACGGTAGGTACGATTCCGAGGAATGGCGATCTCCCGTATCGACGCGATCCTGAGCCCCGAGTACGTCGACGACCTCGAGTCGCTGGCCATGGACGAGGTGCGCAAGCGCCGGGACGAGAGCCAGGAGGCGGCCGACGTGCTGTCCTACCTGCGCCGGCTGGTGCAGGGCAGGCTCGACATCGTCCACGCCGACATCGAGCGGCGGGCGGGGGGCGAGCCGGGCGACCTGGCCGCGCTGGTCGAGCGGCTGGAGAAGGGCGAGATCATCGCCGACAGCACCCACGCCAGCGGCCTGGGCCGGCTTCCGGCCACCTTCGGCCCGGCCGACGCCGACGGGTGGATCTCGCAGGAGCTGGACCAGATCGCCGGTCCCGACACCCTCACCGCCCTGTCGGACCTGGACGACGAGGCCGTCCGCGCCCTGGCCGACCAACTGGTGGAGATGGAGCGCAAGGTCTCGGCCCAGCGCAGCACCCTCCACGACGTGGCCAACCGGCTCCAGGAGGAGATCGTGCGGCGGTACAAGTCGGGCGAGGCGTCGGTGGACTCGCTCCTGTCATGAACAAAGAGGACGTCGTCCTCGTGGTGGACGACGACGAAATGGTCCGCAGGCTGGTGCGGACCGTGTTGGAGGCCGACGACTACAAGGTCGTCGACGCCCGCAGCGGCGACGAGGCCCTGGCCCTGCTCGACAGCACCACCCCGCGCGTGGTCGTGCTCGACGTGATGATGCCGGGCCTCGACGGCGTGGAGGTGTGCCGCCAGATCGACCACAGCAAGATCAAGGTGGTCATGCTCACGGCCCGGGACGACCCCGCGCTGGAGCAGGCGTGCAAGGACGCGGGGGCCGACGCCTTCCTCACCAAGCCCTTCTCCTCCATCCGCCTGCTGGACGTGATCGAGGAGCTGGGCGCGTGAGCGGGTCGTGGGGGGACAACGGCGACCTGCCCCTCCTCTCCACGGCCGACATGGAAGAGCAGCTCCACGTCTTCGCCAAGGACGCGGTGCAGGCCTACCGGCGGGAGCGTTCCAAGGCCCACGAGCTGAGCGACGCCCTGGCCAACCTCAAGACCTCGTACCTGGAGACCATCCGGTCGTTGGCCTTCGTGGTCGAGGCCAAGGACGCGTACACGGGCCAGCACCTGGAACGGTGCCGGGTGTACGGCGTGGCCCTCATGCGCGAGATGGGCGTGAGCGAGGCCTATCCCGACGCCGAGTACGGCTTCTTGCTGCACGACGCCGGGAAGGTGGGCGTGCCCGAGCGCATCCTGGGCAAGCCCGGCCCCCTCACCGCGGCCGAGTGGCGGGTCATGCGCACCCATCCGTTGATCGGGTACCAGATGCTCGCCTCCATCCCGTTCATGGAGAACGCGGCCGAGATCGTGCGCTCGCACCACGAGATGTTCGACGGGTCCGGCTACCCGGAGGGGCTGAAGGGCGAGGAGATCACCCTGCCCGCCCGGGTCTTCTCGGTGGTCGACGCCTTCGACGCCATGACCACGGACCGGCCCTATCGAGCGGCGTTGTCGATCCAGCAGGCGGCCGAGGAGCTGGTGCGCATGGCGGGCTCGCAGTTCGACCCCGACGTGGTGGCCGCCTTCGTGCCCCTCTGCGAGCGCCTGCTGCCCACCGGCGCCTAGCGCGGCGCGCGCTTGCGGAATTTCGCACCAACTCGCCTCCAGCGTACGGTTACTCCCTATGACGCAGATCCCCGACAGGTGGCACGACCTGGGGGAGTTCATCCGGGAGCAGCGCTCGACCGCCCGCCTGTCGCTGCGCAAGCTGTCCGAGCTCGCCGGCATCTCGAACCCCTACCTCAGCCAGATCGAGCGCGGGCTGCGCAAGCCGTCGGCTGAGATCCTCCAGCAGATCGCCAAGGCCTTGCGCATCTCGGCCGAGACCCTCTACGTGCGGGCGGGCATCCTCGAAGAGCGCGACGACGACGGCGACCTGGAGGGCGACATCCTGCGCGACCGGTACCTCACCGAGGAGCAGAAGCAGATGCTCATCCAGGTGTACCGGGCCTTCCGCCACGAGAACGAGGACAAGCCGTTGTCGCCTGCCGTCGCCGCCGACGACGTCGGGGAGGAAGAGACGGCGGCTGGGTAGGGTTGCACGGCTCTGATGCGACAGCTCGCGGTCCTGTCCATGCACACCTCCCCCTTGGCCCAGCCCGGTTTGGGCGACGGCGGCGGGATGAACGTCTATGTGCGCGAGCTGTCGGCCGCGCTGGCCCGGGCGGGCGTCGAGTGCGACGTCTTCACCCGGGCGTGGTCGGACGACCTGCCCGCCACGGTCAAGGTCGAGCCCGGCTTCCGGGTCCACCACGTCCCCGCGGGCCCGCTGGCCCCGGTGGCCAAGGAGGACCTGCCCGCGCTGGTCGACGAGTTCGCCGAGGGCGTGCTGGGGCGCATGACCACCGACCGGCCCGCCCAGGCCATCCACGCCAACTACTGGTTGAGCGGGGTGGCGGGCCACCGCATCAAGCACGAGCTGGACCTGCCGCTCGTCTCCACCTTCCACACCCTGGCCCGGGTCAAGGCCGACGACGCCGAGCCCGCCGAGCGCGAGCAGGCCGAGGCGGGCGTCATGGGCTGTTCCGACGCGGTGCTGGCCTCCTGCTCGGTCGAGGCCCACCAGATCGCGGAGCTCTACGGGGTTGAGGCCGAGCGCATCGAGATCGTGGCCCCCGGCGTGGAGCGGGCCTTCTTCGCCCCCGGCTACCGGCCCCAGGCCCGCCGGGCCCTCGCCCTCCCGATCGACCGCCCCATGCTGTTGTTCGTGGGCCGCATCCAGCCCTTGAAGGGGCTCGACGTGGCCGTGCGGGCCTTGGCCGAGTTGCTCGACGCCCCCGGGCCGGACGCCTTCCTCGTCGTGGTGGGCGGCCCGAGCGGCGCCGAGGGCCAGGCCGAAGAGGCCCGGGTGCACAAGCTGGCCGCGGATCTCGGCGTGTCGGACCGGGTCGAGTTCCGCCCGCCCGCCCCCCACGAGCTGCTGTCCACCTACTACCGGGCGGCCGACGTGTGCCTGGTCCCGAGCCGGTCGGAGAGCTTCGGCCTGGTCGCCCTGGAGGCGGCGGCCTGCGGCACGCCGGTCGTGGCCGCCGCGGTGGGCGGGCTGCGCACCCTGGTCGACCACGGGCGCACGGGGTTTCTGGTCGAGCGTCGGGAGCCGGGCACCTTCGCGGCCTACACGGCCGAGGTGCTCGGCAACCCGCTGCTGGCGGCCGAGCTGTCGGCCAACGCGGCCGAGCGGGCCCGCCGCTACACCTGGCCCATGGCCGCGGCCAAGCTGCGGGGGCTGTACGGGAAGCTCACGTCCCGCTCGCTGGTCGAGTGCCGGTAGCGCCCGGGACCCCGGACGAGCTCGACCGCCTCAGCGCCCTCATCGACCGCTGGGCCGAGCGGGAGCTGGCCGAGAACCCGGTGGTCAAGGCGGTCGACCGGGACCCCGACGAGCGGCGCTGGTACGTCCGCATGGCGGGGGAGGAGAAGCAGACATTCACCGTCTGGCTCACCCTGCGGGAGTACACGCTGCACTACGAGTCGTACTTCATGCCCGGGCCCGAGGAGAACGCCCAAGAGCTCTGGGAGTACCTCCTGCGCCTCAACAACCGCCTGTTCGCCATGCGCTTCGCCCTGGGCCAGGAGGACGCCGTGTACCTGGTCGGGCAGTTCCCGGTGCGGGCGGTGGACGAGGCCGAGTTGGACCGCGTGGTGGGGTCGGTCTACGCCTACACCGAGCAGTACTTCCGGCCCGCCATGCGCATCGGCTACACCTCGAAATTCACGGGATGAGGCGGTTGTGGCGGCCTGACCGAGCCGGTACGGTGAACGCCGTCGAGCCCGAGGTGCTGGACGGTCCCATTCGTTCGGGGAAGTGCGAATGAGCCCGGAAGGTTCCTCGGGCTCCGGCGCGTCCGGGGGGCCGCCGCGCCCGAGCTTCGCCCTGATCCTCACCATCACGCTGACCGGGATCATGGGCAACGTCCTCATCACCCCGGCCCTGCCCGACATCGCCGACGCCCTCCACCTCACCAACGCCCAGCTCGGGATGCTGGTGGCGGCCACGACCACGCCGGGCATCCTGCTGGCCCCGGTGATCGGCGTGCTGGCCGACCGCTTCGGGCGCCGGGAGGTGGTGGTCCCCTG
>DASYMT010000473.1:0-4429 GCA_036008925.1 Acidimicrobiales bacterium
GCCCCGGTCGTGGCCGTGAACCTCTGGTACGACGTCGGCTCCCGGCACGAGGACAAGGACCGCACCGGCTTCGCCCACCTGTTCGAGCACCTGATGTTCGAGGGGTCGCGCAACGTGAAGAAGGGCGAGCACTTCGCCTTCATCGAGGCCGCGGGCGGCACCCTCAACGCCACCACGTGGTGCGACCGCACCAACTACTTCGATACGGCGCCGAGCAACCACCTCGAGCTGCTGCTGTGGCTGGAGGCCGACCGGATGGGCGGGCTGCTCGACGGCATCTCCCAGGAGACGCTCGACAACCAGCGCGACGTGGTCAAGAACGAGCGCCGCCAGCGTTACGACAACGAGCCGTACGGGACCTGGGGCGAGCGCATGCACTGGCTCGTCTACCCGCCCGGCCACCCGTACCACCACCCCACGATCGGGTCGATGGAGCACCTCGACGCCGCCTCCCTCGACGACGTGCGCGCCTTCTTCCGCCGCTACTACGCGCCCAACAACGCGGTGCTGTCGATCGTGGGGGACGTCTCGCCCGACGAGGCCAGGACGTGGGTGGAGCGGTACTTCGGCGGTATCGCCCGCAACGACGACATCCCGCCCCCGCCCGACGGGACGCTGCCGCCGCGCATCGGGGCCGAGGTGCGCGAGGTCGTGCCCGACAAGGTGCAGTTGGAGAAGCTCTTCGTCGGCTACCGGGCCCCGGCCTACGGCACCCCCGAGTTCGACGCGCTGCTGATGGGCCTGGTGGTGGTGGGCATGGGCCGGGGGAGCAGGCTGCACAAGCGGCTCGTGCTCGACGGCCAACTGGCCAAGGACACCTCGGCGTCGCCCTGGCCCTTCGTGGGCGGGGCCGCGGTCGCCACCGCCACCGCCACCGCCCGCCAAGGCGTGCCCGTGGCCGACGTGGAGGTGGCCTTGCACGAGGTGATGGAGAGCCTGGCCGACGGCGTGAGCGACCAGGAACTGGCCCGGGCCCGGGGCGTGATCGAGCGGTACGAGCTGCTCCAGCTCCAGGCCGTGTCCGACCGGGCCGACGCGTTCGGCGAGTACGCCACGCTGTTCGACAACCCCGGCCTGGTGAACACCAAGCTCGACGACCTGCTCGCCGTCACCGGGCCCGACATCGCCAAGTCGGCCGCCGACGTGCTGGTCCCCGACAACCGGGTCGTGTTGACGTACGTCCCCGAGGAGGAGGGCCGATGACGCTGGTGGAGCAGCGGCCGGCGAGCGGCCCGCCCCGGGAGTGGCGCTTCCCCGCCTTCGAGCGCCGGCGGCTCGACTCGGGCCTGCACCTCATCCTCTGCCACCTGCCGGGCCGGCCCATGACCGCGGCCCGGGTCGTGCTGGAGGCGGGCGCGGCCACCGAGCCCGCGGGCCAGGGCGGGTTGGCCGCGCTGGCCGCCCGGTCGCTCAGCGAGGGCACCGAGGCGCTCGACGCCCACGCCTTTGCCGAGGCCACCGAGGCCCTGGGCGCCGAGGTCAGGGGCGAGGTGTCGTGGGACGCCATGCACGTCCGGCTCGACGTGCCCGCGGGCCGGCTCGCCCCCGCGCTGGCCCTGCTGGCCGACGTGGTGCGCCGCCCCGGCTTCCGGCCCGCCGAGGTGGAGCGGGTGCGCACCGAGCGGCTCGACCAGTTGGCCCAGGAGAAGGTCGACCCGTCGGCCCTGGCGGGCAAGTCCTTCAGCCGGGCCGTCTTCGTCCCCGACGCCGCCTACGCCCGGCCGCTCCAGGGCACCGAGGCGTCGGTGGGCGGCCTCGACCGTGACGCCATCGCCGAGTTCTACGCGGGCCGACTGTCGAGCGCGACCCTCATCGTGGTGGGCGACCTGTCCGGGGTCGACGGGCCGAAGCTGGCCGAGCCCCTGTTCGGGTCGTGGGACGTGGACGGCGCGCCGGCGGTGTCGCCCGTGGTCGACGAGGCGGGCGGCGGGCGGCGCATCGTGCTGGTCGACCGGCCGGGCTCGGTGCAGTCGGCCCTGTCGATCGGACACGCCGGGCCGCGGCGCGCCATCCCCGACTACGTGCCGGTCGGGACCATGGCCATGGTGCTGGGCGGCGTGTTCGGCTCCCGGCTGAACATGAAGCTGCGGGAGGAGAAGGGCTACACCTACGGGGCCCAGGCTGGCTTCGACTTCCGCCGCCATGGGGGCGCGTTCGCAGCCCGCTCGGCCGTGCGCACGGAGGACACGGCCGCCGCGGTGGCCGACGCGGTGGGCGAGATCGTCCGAACCCACGCCGAGGGCATCCCCGAGGACGAGCTGGCGCCAGTGCGGGAGTACCGGGTGGGGGTGTACCCGATCGCCTACGAGCGGCCCGCCTCGATCGCCATGGGGCTGGCCGACCTGGTCACCCACGGCCTGCCCGACGGCTGGTTCGACCGCATGCGGGCCGAGATCGCGGGCGTGTCGGCCGAGGACGTGAGCGCGGCGGCCGCGGCCCGACTGCGGCCCGACGACCTGGCCATCGTGGTGGTGGGCGACGCCGAGCGCATCAGGGGCGAGTTGGAGGCCACCGGCCTCGGCCCCGTCCACGACACCCCCGCCCCCTGACCCCGCCCACCCACGTCTGGAGGACATAGCCCTGGGAAACGGCGCGCTATGTCCTCCAGACGTGGGTGCGGGGGCGTTCGACCCCAACTCGGCCGGGTCGTCCTCCACCACCCGGGCGCCCGCCTCCACCGCGTCGAGGGCCCACCCCCCGCCCGCCAGCACGGCCCACGCCGCGTTCATCCCCACCCGGCCGTTTGCACTCGCCACCACGATCACGGCATGGAGCCTGGCACGGGTGGGTATGTGCGGCCTATGACCGACCCGCGGATGGCCGACCATCTGGTGGGCCTCGAACTCCAGATGATCGAGCTGGAGGAACGGCGGCAGCGGGCGCAGGTGCAGCACGACCGGGTCGCCATGGTGCGGCTCGAAGGCGAGATCGACCAGCTCCGCCAGGAGATGGCCGTCACCGCCGAGCACCTCATCGCCTCCTGATCCCCGCCCACCACATATGCGAATCGACTTCAACTCCTCCGACCGTTCCAGCCTCGGCGTGGAGATGGAGTTGGCCATGGTCGACCGGGCCGGCGGCCAACTGGTGTCGGTCGCCACCGACCTGCTTGGCGAGTTGCAGCACCCGTGGGCCAAGCACGAGCTGCTGGAGTGCTGCGTCGAGATCGTGACCGACGTGTGCACCACGGTGGGCGAGGCCCGGGCCGACTTGGAGGGCACGCTGGCCGAGGTGCGGGCCGCGGCGGACCGGCGCGACGCCGAGGTCATGTGCGCGGGCACCCACCCCTTCTCCGACTGGGCCGACCAGCAGATCAGCCCCGACCCCCGCTACCACGCGCTGGTCGAGGAGATGCAGTGGATGGCCCGCCAACTCCAGATCTTCGGCATCCACGTCCACGTCGGCATCCGCTCGCCCGACAAGGCCATCGCCATCGCCAACGCCCTGGCCGGGTACATCCCGCACTTCCTGGCGCTGTCGGCCTCGAGCCCCTACTGGATGGGCACCGACACCGGGCTGGCCTCGGCCCGCTCCAAGGTGTTCGAGGGCCTGCCCACCGCGGGCCTGCCCTACCAGCTCGACGGCTGGCCCGAGTTCGAGCAGTTCATGACCACCCTCGTCTGCGCCAACGCCATCCGCACCATCCGGGAGGTGTGGTGGGACATCCGGCCTCACCCGAACTTCGGCACGGTCGAGCTGCGCATCTGCGACGGCGCGCCCACCATGGCCGAGGTGGCGGCCGTCGCCGCGCTGGGCCAGTGCCTGGTCGACTGGATGGACTCGCTCCTCGACCGGGGCTACACGCTGCCGCTGCACCGGGCGTGGATCGTCAAGGAGAACAAGTGGCGGTCCGCCCGCCACGGCATGGCCGCCGAGATCGTGGTGGGCGAGGACGGGTCGCTGCGGCCGTTGCGGGAGGCGGTGGCCGAGTTGGTCGAGGAGCTGCGCCCGGTGGCCCGCAGGCTGGGGTGCGAAGACGAGCTGGCCGCCGTCATGGCCATGGCCGCCCGGCCCAGCTACCAGCGCCAGCGCGAGGTGGTGGCCGACGGCGGGACGGTGCAGGACGTGGTGCAGTCCCTCGTGGCCGAGCTCAAGTCCTGAAGGGCTGAAGGGCTGAAGAACAGAAGGGCTCAGACGGGCCGGACGCCGCCCACTTCGCAACTGGCCCCCGCGCTCTTGAAGTTCTTGGGCGTGGGGATGACGACCTTCCACGGGGCGCTCTTGTGGGGGGCGACGTTTTCGACGGTGGCGGAGGCCCCGGCCACCTTGGTCTTGGCCCCGTTGAGGACCACGGCGTCGATGGCGAAGCCCGAGGCGGTCGACGTGAGGTTGGTCACCGTCCCGGTGTAGACGAGGCTGCTGCCGCTGCGGCTGCACGCCGTGCCCACCGCCTTGGCCCGGGGCGCCTCGGCCAGCGGCGGCGCGGGGG
>DASYMT010000474.1:0-5595 GCA_036008925.1 Acidimicrobiales bacterium
GTCAAGGCCATGGTGGGCGGGCGGGACTTCGGCTCCTCCAAGGTCAACCTGGCCCTGGGGTCTGCGGGCGGGGGTTCGGGCCGACAGCCCGGGTCCACCTTCAAGGCCTTCGTGCTGGCCGAGCTGGTGCGCCAGGGGTACTCGGTGGAGGCCACGCTGCCCGCCCCGCCCACCATCGTGTTCCCGAAGAGCAACAAGGGCCGGGACTACTCGGTCGACAACTACGAGGGCGAGACCTTCGAGGGCGACATCAACGTGGTCGAGGCCACCAAGCACTCGGTCAACACCGTGTACGCGCAGCTCATCAAGGCGGTGGGCCCGGCCAAGGTGGTCGACCTGGCCAAGAAGGCGGGCATCACCGCCGACCTGTCGCCCGACCTGTCGCTGACCCTGGGCACGTCGGAGGTGTCGGTGCTCGACATGGCGTCGGCCTACTCGACCTTCGCCAACCGGGGCGAGCACGTGCAGCCGGTCACCATCTTGGAGGTGCGCACGGCCGACGGCGCCCTGCTGGAGCGGGCCAAGCCGGTGCGGACCCGGGCCCTGTCGGCCAAGACGGCCGACGTGGTGAACTACTGCCTCCAGCAGGTGGTGTCGGGGGGGACGGGGACCGGCGCGTCGATCGGGCGGCCGGTGGCGGGCAAGACGGGGACCACCCAGGAATACGGCGACGCGTGGTTCGTGGGGTACACGCCCCGGCTCACGACCGCGGTGTGGATGGGCTACCCCGAGGGCAACAGCCACACGATGAGCAACGTGCGGGGCCGCAAGGTCAACGGCGGCTCGTTCCCGGCGTCGATCTTCAAGCGGTACATGACCCAGGCCATGAAGGACGGCGACTACGGGGGCTCGTTCGGCCCCGCCGGGTCGCTCGGGGGCAAGCCCATCCCGCCGGTGAAGGCCGAGTTCCCGAGCACGACGACCTCCTCGACCACGCCGGCATCGTCGACCACCACTTCGCCTGCGTCCTCGCCCACGAGCACGACGTCCACCACGGCCAAGCCCAAGGCGACCACGACCACCTCGTCTTCGACCACGTCGTCGAGCACCACGTCGACGACCAAGAAGCCCAAGCCCTAGTCCCCGACCTCGACCTCTTGGTGGGGGTAGAGCGACCGGCACGAGAAGCACCACAGCTCGGCCTCGTCCATCTTGGTGCTGGAGGCGGGCGTGTCCCAGGACTCGGGCACGACATAGACCCGGTTCACGAGCAGCAGCTCGTCGTCCTCCCGGGCGCAGTTCTCGCAGACCCGCTCCATGTTGCGAACGGTACCGGACAGGCGCAGACTGGTCGTACCGCCGGTAGCCGTGGGGCACTGGACGGGACAAGGAGGTCGCTCCTATGGCGACGAAGCTGACGGCGCCGGCTGTTCGGGCCCGCAAGGGCGGCGAACCCCTCGTGATGGTGACGGCCTACGACGCCCCCGGCGCCCGCATGGCCGACGAGGCGGGCGTGGACATGATCCTGGTGGGCGACTCGCTGGCCATGGTGGTGCTGGGCTACGACGACACCTTGCAGGTGACGGTGGACGACATGGCCCACCACACCGCGGCGGTGGCCCGGGCCAAGCCCCAGTGCCTGGTGGTGGCCGACCTGCCGTGGCTGTCGTACCACGTGTCGGTGGAGGACACCGTGCTGAATGCGGCCCGGCTGGTGCGGGCCGGTGCCCAGGCGGTGAAGCTGGAGGGCGGCCGCAAGCGGGTGCCCATGGTGACGGCTCTGGTCGAGGCCGAGATGCCGGTGATGGGGCACATCGGGCTTACGCCCCAGTCGGTCCACGCCATGGGCGGGTTCAAGGTGCAGGGCAAGTCGGTCGACGCCGCCGCCGCGCTGGTGGACGACGCGGTGGCCCTGGAGGCGGCCGGGGTGTTCGCCATCGTGCTGGAGGGCGTGCCCGACTCGGTGGCGGCCATGGTGACGGCCGCGGTTTCGGTGCCCATCATCGGGATCGGCGCCGGGCCTGCGTGTGACGGCCAGGTGCTCGTGTTCCACGACGTGCTCGGCATCGAGGACCGCATCGTGCCCAAGTTCGTGCGCCGGTACGCGTCGCTGCGTTCTGATGCGGTGGCGGCGCTTTCGGCATTCGCGGCCGACGTGCGCGGGCGGCGGTTCCCGTCCGACGCCGAGAGCTACCACCTGAGCGAGGACGTGTCCCGAGCCCTCGGGTTGTACGGCAGCGTGTCAGCATGACGGGGTGAAGCCTTCCGATCCCTGGCTCGACCTGCCCGAGGGGCTGCCGCCCCGGCTGCGCGAGTACGTCGAGCCGTTCCAGACCGAAAAGGGCCGCTCCCGGCTCAACTGGGCGGTAGGGGTGCTGGCGGTGCTGTCCTTGTTCGCCATGCTGGCCGCGGGGGCGAGCACGCCCACCGACCCGTCGCTGGGGGCGCTGACGACCACGACCACCCTCCCGCCGCCCAAGGCGTCTCGCATCCCCGGGTTCAACGAGGTCTCGTTCACCGTCGGGTTCATCGGGGCGCCGGGCCGCGACCGGCGGTTCTGCGGGGTGCACGCGGCCGCCACCGACCAGCAGGTGAAGGGGCTCACGGCGCGGACCGACCTGGCCGGCTACGACGCCATGGTCTTCACCTTCGGCGGCGACGTGCAGCAGAAGTTCACCATGCGCAACGTGCGCATCCCCCTGACGGTGGCGTTCTTCAACTCGACCGGCCTGTTCGTGGGCTCGACCGACATGAAGCCGTGCCCCCGGCTCCAGCGCCGCTGCCCGGAGTACGGGGCGCCCGCCGACCAGAAGTTCCGCACCGCCATCGAGGTGCCCGAGGGCGGGCTGAACCGCTTGGGCGTGGGCCAGGGCTCGCTGTTCTCCGCAGGCGGCGGCTGCATCTAGAACTCGTCGCCTGACGCGACCGGACCTCAGCGTGTGCCGTCGGGGTTGCCGGCCGGTCGAGCATGGGGCTGCTGGCGGGCCAGCCCGGACGTAGGTGTCACACCCCCTGGCCAGACTGCCCGGCGATGAACGAATCGCCGACGTCGTCTACCATGACCGGGTTCATGAATACCCTGCCCCGGACCGACCGGGGCCCCGAGCGCACGAGCGCCGGGTCCAGAGGGAGGTGGAAGGCCCTTGAGGCCCTACGAAGTCATGGTCATCCTCGACGCCGGCCTGGAGGAAGAGGCCACTCGGGCCAGCGTCGACCGTGCTGTCGAGCTGATTCGCTCCCGCGGTGGCAACCCCGGGCGGGTCGACCGCTGGGGGAAGCGCCGCTTCGCCTACGAGCTCAAGCACCGCTGGGAGGGCTACTACGTCCTCATCGAGGCGCAAGCCGAGCCTGCGGTGATGGCCGAACTGGACCGGATGCTCTTCCTCGCCGACGAGGTGCTCCGCCACAAGGTGATCCGCCTCCCCGATGCCGTTGCCGGCCGGTCGCGTCCTGCGCCCGCTCCCGCACCGGTCGAGGAGCCGGCCGCCGTGGCGGCGGGGCCAGACGAAAACGGAGCGAGTGAATGAGTGGGAACACGGTCACCCTGATCGGCAACATCACGCGGGACCCCGAGCTGCGGTTCACCCCCAGCGGGCAGGCCACGGCCAGCTTCGGCCTGGCCGTCAACCGACGGTGGCAGAACCGCCAGTCGGGCGAGTGGGAGGAGGCCACGTCCTTCTTCGACGTCGTCTGCTGGCGGGAGATGGCGGAGAACGCCAGCGAGTCGCTCACCCGAGGGGCCCGCATCATCGTCACCGGCCGGTTGGAACAGCGGACCTGGGAGACGGCCGAGGGCGAGAAGCGCTCGAAGATCGAGGTCATCGCCGACGAGATCGGGCCGAGCCTGCGTTGGGCCACGGCCAACATCACCAAGAACGAGCGTCGCAGCCCCGGTGAGGGCGGCGGCGGCAGCGGTAGCGGTAGCGGTAGCGGTGGTGGCGGGGGAGGGGGTGGTGGCGCGGGCGGCAGTGGCGGCCGCCCCGTCCCCAACGAGCCGCCCGCCTTCGACGAGGAGCCCTTCTAACCCATGGCACGAGGAAACGACCGCGACCGCGGCAGCAAGCGGGTCCAAAAGGACCGCGACAACCGACGGGGCGCCAAGAAGAAGTTCTGTGTGTTCTGCAAGGACAAGACCGACTGGGTCGACTACAAAGACGTCAACCTGCTGCGCCGCTTCATGAGCGACCGGGGCAAGATCCGCTCGCGCCGGGTGTCGGGCAACTGCGCCCAGCACCAGCGGGAGGTGGCGGTGGCCATCAAGACGGCCCGTGAGCTGGCCCTCTTGCCGTACACGCAGCGCACGGTCACGGAGCGGGCGGGCGGCCGCGGCGGGGGCGGGCGGGGCCCGGCGCGCGACCGCGTGCCTGAGCGGTCGCCTGAGGTCGAGGAGGAGTTGGCCGAGGCGGCCGACGGGATCGTCGAGGCGGACGGGATCCCCGAGGAGGCGCCGGGCGGGCAAGGCCCCACCGACGGGGACAGCATCAAGGCCGACGCGGCCGTGTCTGCGGGCACCGGCGCTGACGGCGAGGAGGAGGCGTAGATGCGGGTCGTGCTGCGCACCGACGTGGACGGCGTCGGGAAGAAGGGCGACATCCTCGACGTCGCCGACGGGTTCGCCCGCAACTTCCTCATCCCCAAGGGCCGAGCCATCAAGGCCACCAACGGCGTCGAGGCCCAGGCCGCGGCCATGCGCCGCTCACGGGACCTGAAGGACGCCAAGGACCGAGAGGGCGCCGAGACGGTGGCCCGCACGCTCGTGCCCATGGTGATCCGCATCCAGGCCCGGGCCGGGACCGAGGGCAGGCTGTTCGGCTCGATCACCGCGCAGGACGTGGTCGACGCCGTGTCGGCCCAGGCGGGCGTGGCCCTCGACCGGCGCAAGTTGCACCTCGACGAGCCGATCAAGACGGTGGGCACCCACCACGTCCCGGTGCGCCTGCACGCCGACGTGCAGTTCCCGGTGACGATCGAGGTCGTGACCTCCTAGGTCTGGCGGGCCCGCCAGCCGGACGAGCGGGCCTGGGCCGACGGCCCGGGACGGCGGGGCTGCCCCGGCCCGGCCGCACGTCGCCAGTCGGGCTGAGGGACCGCACGGCTGCATGGGCTCCCGGGCTGCACGGACTGCCCGGGCCGCTCGTCGGTTGGCCAACCGCATCTTGCTGTTCTGGGCGGTCTCCGGCGGCTATCTCGCCACTCGTGGCACAACAGGCCCGAGCCCGTGGGCGCCAGCCCGCGCGCCGCTCTTGCGGGCGTTGTTGTCACACCCCCTCGTCACACTGGCCCTATGACCGCGGCAGCTTCCCCCAGCCCCGCCCCCGCCCACCGCCCTGCCCACCGCCCCGCCCAGCGCCGGGCTGGGCCGCTCCCGGCACCCCGGCGGGTGCTACGCGCGCATCCCTCACCTGGAGGACGCGCGTCTGTTCGGTGGACAACTGCACGAGTTGTCCCCTGGATATCCACGGGAAACGGCCAAGATCCTCAGCCTCGTCCTCTGGATACACAGAGCCGATTGCGGGTTGTCTAGAGGCCTCATGGTCGTGCCCTTCTCCGAAGCCCGCCGTCGACCCGCCTCTGGACCCACACCCGCCTCCCCCGCCACCGGCTCGCCCGGCGGGAGCCCGGCCGGACGGGTCCCGCCCCACAACCTCGAAGCCG
>DASYMT010000475.1:0-5437 GCA_036008925.1 Acidimicrobiales bacterium
CCGTGCATCTGCCGACCAGGTGTCACCGCTCACGCGGGGCAGGAGCGATCTCACGGCGTGGGGGGAAGTCCCGTGACCCAAGGAGCGCAGGCTCGAATGAACGGCGACCGGTGGCGCGTCATCGTCCAGGCCTTCGCGGGCGCCGGCACTGACGGCGACGGCTCGGACCGGGACGGCGGCGTCCAGCTCTGTCGGGTGTCGCAGGACTTGTTGGGCGTCTCGGCGCTGGCCATCACCATGGGGACCGACCGCTATCGCAGCCGGCTCTGCGCGGCCGACGGCTTGGCCGACGAGATGGACGACCTCCAGTTCACCATCGGCCAAGGGCCGTCGATCGAGGCGTCGACCACCGGGCAGGCGGTGGCCGTCTACAGCCTCGACGACGCCGGGGACCGCTGGCCCGCCTTCGCGGGCCCGGCTCTGCTGGCGGGCGTGTGCAGCGTCTTCGCCGTTCCGTTGCGCCTGGGGGCGGCCAGCCTCGGCGTCCTCACCCTGTACGAGACCGTCCCCGGCCGGCTGCATCCGACGAAGCTGGCCGACGCCCAACTGGTGGCCGACGCCGTCACCCATCGCATCATCACCATGCAGACCCACGCCGTCCCCGGTGAGCTGAGCGACGGGCTGGCGGGCGTCGAGCTCCACCTCTCGCAGGTGCACCAGGCCAGCGGGATGGTGAGCGTCCAGCTCGAGATCGGGATCGTGGAGGCCCTGTTGCGCCTGCGCACCCACGCCTACGCCACCAGCAGGCCGGTGGCCGAGGTGGCAAACGACGTCATCGCCAACAGGCTTCGCCTTCAGTGAGGCGCCCGTCAGGCAGCAGCAGTGTGATGGAATTGGGATCAACGAAAGGGGCAGTTTGGTGGCTGTAAGAGAGGCATTGTTGTCGCGCACCTTCGTTGAGCTGGCCGACTCCCTGGTTGAGGATTTCGACATCATCGAGCTCCTGACGGTCTTGTCGGACCGGTGTGCCGAGGTCCTCGAGGCGGGCGCCACGGGCATCCTGCTGGCTGACCCTGGCGGCACGTTGCGGGTCATCGCCGCCACCAGCGAGCAGGCCTGGCTGCTGGAGCTGTTCCAACTCCAGAACGACGAAGGCCCCTGCTTCGACTCGTTCGTATCCGGCGCGCCGGTCGTGAACAAAGACGTCTTCTCCACGCCCGCGTGGGCCCGGTTCGCGCCCGAGCTGCACAAGGCCGCGTTCCGGTCGGTCCACGCCTTCCCGCTGCGATTGCGCCACACCGTGATCGGGGTGCTCAACGTCTTCCTCCGCGAGCGGCCCGACATGGACGGGCCCGACCAGTTGGTGGCCCAGGCCCTGGCCGACGTGGCCACCATCGCCGTGCTCCAGCACCGGTCCATCCGCGAGGCCGAGACGGTGTCGGCCCAGCTCCAGGAGGCGCTCAACAGCCGGGTCGCGGTCGAGCAGGCCAAGGGCGTGCTGGCCGAGCGGGCGGGCGTCGACATGGATGAGGCCTTCAGCCGGCTGCGTCAGTTTGCCCGGGGCACCAACCAGCGGTTGAGCGATATCGCCGCCGCGGTGGTGAACCGCTCGCTGCCCGTCGAGGACGTCGACCGGCTGGTCCAGGGCGGGGTGCCGCGGGGGCCGTCCGCCTGAGGGACTGCCGGAGTGTTCGCAGACCCCCTTGTTCGGCGTAGCATGTGACTTGAGGCCGTGTTGTACCGACAAGCGGCCGCGTTGCTCCGGACCCCGGCGACGCACGACTACGCGTGCGAGGAGTCCGCTATGCCGGGGAAAGCAAGTCCGTTCGCTTCGGGCAATGGGAAGCTTGTCTCGGACAAGGCCCGGCGTTTGGCGGCCGAGCCTGAGGCCGCACCTGACCTTCAGGACTTCACCGTTGCGCCGCCCGCCACGCTCGAGGTCCAGGCCCTCACCGCGGAGATGGTGCAGGCCGCCCGCCGGCTCCGGGTCCGATGGGTCAACGTCCACCCGGCCGAGGCCGAGGGACAGCTCCTCGACCTGGAACGAAGCCTGGCCGAGCTGTTGCGGATGATGGCCCGCCTGGCCGACGAGGTCCTTACCGCCCAGTTGTCCGAAGGAGCCCTGGAGGACGACGGCCCGTCCTCCGAGTGGGCCCTGCGGCTGGCCCGGGACGTGGCCCGCCTGGACCGCGAGGCGGCGGCGCGCGACCGCGACATCGCCGCCCTTTCCTGGCACCAAGCCGTGGGCATGCGCAACAACGCCACCCGCGACCGCAACCGGGCCGCCCTCACCCGGCACGAGACGGCCATGGAGCGGGCGGCCGCGGCGGTGGACGAGACGACGGGGGCGCTGGAGCGGGCCCACGGCCTCGTCGCCCTCCAACGGGAGATCGACCGGGCCCGCCGGGCCGACGGCCGCCTGGTGGTCGGCTTCCTCGACGTCGACGGCTTGAAGAAGGTCAACGACACTCGCGGGCATCCGGCCGGGGACCACCTGCTGCGCGAGGCGGTGGTCGCCATCCAGTCGTCGCTGCGCTCCTACGACGTGGTGCTGCGCTACGGCGGCGACGAGTTCGTCTACTCGCTGGCCGGGGCCTCCCGCCAGGCCGCCATCGGGCGGGCCCGGCATGTGAGCGCGGCGCTGCACGCGGCGGTCGAGGGCGCGTCGGTGAGCGTGGGCTTCGCCGAACTGCGGGTGGACGACACGCTGTCCACGCTGGTGAGCAGGGCCGACGCCGACCTATACGACCGGCGCCAGCGCACGCTGACCGCCACGTAGCCGGGCCGGGCCGGCCAGCCCGGCCTAGCCGGGAAGCCGCATGCGGACGAGGGTGCGCTTGAGGCTGCGCTCACCCGCGGTGCCGCACACATGACAGCGGTTCTGCTTGATGCTGACCCACGTCGAGCAGGTCGGGCAATGCCACGTGACCATGCGGGCGATCGACTTGTTCTTCTTGGCCGAGCGCTTGAGGTCGTTGGTGTAGTGGGTGAAGAAGCGGCCGTACTCGGCCTCCTTCACCGCGGGCATCTGGGCCAGCGAGGCGAGGAACGGGTCGATGACGGCCCGCACGCTCTTGGCCGTCTTGGCCGGGTCGACCCCGGCCTCCTCGTCGGCCCGCTGCACGTCGAGCACCTGCCGCACGACGGTGGTGAACCGGGGGTTGAGCAGGTCGAAGATGTAGGGCTCCGACGCGGTGTAGGGGTCGGCCGCAGTGGCCCCGGACCGGGTGGCGATGCGGTCGGTGGTGCCGAAGAAGAACTTCAGCATCAGGCAGCGCTCCATCATGTCCGGGTGCCGGAAGGCCCGGTAGAACATCTCGTTCTCGACCAGCAGCTCGTCGAAGACGTCGCGCACGTACTCCTCGTAGGCCGCGAACGAGCGGGCTGAGTAGTCCCGCCGGTTGAGGGCGTTGACGGTGGCCTGGGCGGCCATGAAGGCCGTGCCCGTGCCGTAGTTCATGCCCGGGGCGTAGAGCGGGTTGGTGAACACGGCGGCGTCGCCCACGGCCAGCCAACCGTCGCCCGTGAACCGCTCGCAGTCGTGGGCCATCTTCTGGAACCCGGCGAAGGTGGCATGGTCGGCGTAGGGCTTCTCGATCAGCTCGAAGTGGTCGAGGATGTACTGCGCACCGGGGTAGGCGGCCAGGTACGACTTGAACTTCTCCTCGATGCCGGTGCCCGACGCCAGGTCGAGGTCGGCCCGCGGGACCACGCCGATGGACATGACCATCTCGTAGGGCGCGTCGAACTTCTCCGACAGCTCCTTGCGGGTGGGGAACTCGTCCTCGGTGCCCTGGAAGTCCAACAGGTAGTCGGCCATGGCCGACATGGCCTCGTCGGACGCCTGTTCCCACGAGCACACGCTGATGAACCAGAACCACCCCTCGGGGAAGCAGACGTGGCGGGACATGCCGAAGTCCCAGTGCTCCAGGTCGGGCGAGCCCTTGGGCCGGAAGTAGGCGAAGTAGGCGTTGGTCTGGAAGCTCTCGACCGACTTGCGGTACAGCCCGAGCCGGCGGGGGATCACCGACGCGGCCCCGCTGGCGTCGCACACGACCGGTGCCCGGAAGCGGACCTCCGCGCCCTCCGGCCCCTCGCACACAAGCTCGTTCGCCTCGCCCTCGTCGGGCTCGATGGACGACTCCTTGATGCGCACCAGGTGGTCTCGGAACAGGTCGACGCCCGCCCGCTCGGTGGTCTTCTGCAAGGCCAGCTCCAACACCCGCCGCTCGACCTGATAGGTCTCGTCGATGCCGCCCACGTCGACGTGGGTCGACAGCTCGGCCGAGTCCCGGCCCGTCCACCAGAAGGCCATGCCCCACTTGTTGGCCAGCAGCCGGCGCAGCAGCGAGCGGCCGAGTCCGAGCGACAGAAAGGCGCGCACGGTCCCGCCCAAGAGGGCCTCGCCGATCTTGTAGCCGGGCACGGCCCGCCGCTCGATCACCGCGATGCGCGTCTCGGGCCGGGCCCGTTTCACCCACGTGGCATAGGCCAGTCCGACGGGCCCGCCGCCGATGACGACGACGTCGTAGTCGTGTACCTGGGCCTGCGCGGCCTGGGCCACCACCGCCCCGCCCAGCAGGGACAGCACCTTGTCCGAGACGTTGCGGAAGTCGTGGGCCAACTGGGCGGCCACGGCCAGCCGCAGGGCCACGCCGATCTGCGGGTCCTCGTCCGTGAGCGCGTTCACCGCGTCGCGGGGCAGGCGGGCGGCCCGCACCGGGCCCGCGGCGGCGGCGGTGGCGCTGCGGGGCTCGTAGTCGGCCAGGGCCACCAGGCCGACCAGCGTGCCCGGGCCCAGCGAGGCCAGGGCCTGGCCGCCCGCGGTCACGTCGACCTGCCCGTCGAGCACGAGGTACACGGCGTCGCCCGGCTCGCCCGTGCGCATGAGCGCGTCGCCGTCGGCGAACGACTGCACGGCGAAGGCGGCGGCGAGGCCCTCTTGCTGGCGGGCGGTCAGCCCGGAGAAGTGGGGGTCGGCGGCCAGCGCCTCGAGCAGTTCCATCACGCGCCGTCCTGGTGCAGCCGCCCGGCCACGCCTACCAGGCCGTTCCCGGTCACGCCGTCGGCCAACAGGTCTTCGAGGCGGTCGCCCGCGGCCCGCACCCGCGAGGCCAGCACCCGGGAGAGCTCCTCAAGGAGCAGGCAGGCCAGCGCGGGCCGCTCGGCGCAGAGCCCGTCGAAGGCGGGGCGGTCGAGCCGCAGCAGCAGGCAGCCCTGGTCGGCGGTCACGGTGGCCGAGGCGGGGCCTGGGTCGAGCAGCGAGGCCTCGCCCAGGAACGCGCCGGGGCCGACGTGGCCGATCTCCCGCTCGCCGTCGCCCGTCTCGATGGAGACGTTCAACTCGCCGTCCCACACCAGCAGCAGGGCGTCGAAGGGCGAGCCCTGGGTGATGACGACCTCGCCTGCGGCCACGTCCTGGCGTTCGAGCGCGCTCAGCAGTGCGTCGGCGTCGTCGTCCGCCAGCCGACCGGCCAGTCTTCGAAACCGCCGCGAG
>DASYMT010000476.1:0-8608 GCA_036008925.1 Acidimicrobiales bacterium
GAGCGGCGTGCGCAGCTCGTGCGACAGCGACATCACCATGGCCCGACGCAAATCGAGCGTCTGCTGGAGCTCGGACACCAGCGACCGCTCCAACTCCAACCGGGCCGAGTTGGCCAGGGCGATGCCCGCGAAGGCGGCGAACGTCTCGGCCAGGCGCAGCTCCTCGGGGGCGAAATGCCGGGGCTCCTCGGTGAGCACGGCCAGCACACCGAGGCGGCGGCCCTCGTGCTCGGGCAGCGGCACCAGCAGGCGGTCGGCCCCGTCGGTCTTGGGGTCGACGCCGGTGATGATGGCCCGGGCGTCGACCCGCACCGACTCGGCCGTCCCCGGCGCCACGCCGTCGAGCGTCTCCTCCACCTCGCCGTCGGCCCCGAGCACGTACAGGCCCACCGCCTCGGCCCGCAGCACCTGGCGGGCGCCACGGACGATCTCGCGCGACACCGCCACCCGGTCGAGCGACGAGTTCACCATCAAGGTGATGCGCTGGAGCATCCGGGCCCGTCGGCTCATGTCGTGGACCCGGAAGGCCCGCTCGATCACCTGGGGCAGCGACTGGAGGTAGTTGGTGTCCTTGACCACGTAATCGACCGCGCCCGACCGCATGGCCTCCACGGCCACGTGCTCCGAGCCCATGGCCGTGACCATGACGACCGACGGCCCGTCGAGTTCGTTGATGGCGTTGAGCACGTCGAGCCCGTTCATGTCGGGCAGGCGGTAGTCGAGCAGCACCAGGTCGGCGTCTTCGAGCATGGTCACCGCCTCCACGCCCCGCTCCACCGTCCGCACGCCGTACCCCGCGTTGCGCAGGGTCCGTTCGATGAGGAAGCGGTGGTCCGGGTCGTCGTCGACCACGAGGATGTTGGCGAGGGATCGGGGCATAGGTGAAAAGGCGGCGCTTAGGAGGGCGGCTCGGGCAGGGCTGCGACCTGCATCCAGTAGTCGGTGATGTCGCGCAGGCCCTCGCGCATGCCGGTCGGGCTGACCGGCTTGGTCACGAAGGAGTTCCCGCCCCGGCGATACGACTCCTCGATGTCCTCGGGGCGGTCGGACGAGGTGAGGATGACGACGGGGATGGAACGCAGCTCGGGGTCGGCCTTGATGCGCTCCAGCACCTCGAGCCCGTTGACCTTCGGCATCTTGAGGTCGAGCAGCAGCAGGTGGGGCCGAGGGGCGTTGGTGTACTTGCCCCGCCGGTAGAAGTAGTCGAGGGCCTCGGCCCCGTCGCGCACGCCCTGCACCTCAAGGCGCACGCCGTGGTTGGTCTGCTCCAACGCACGCGTGGTGAGGAAGAGGTGGTCCTCGTTGTCCTCCGCCACCAACACTCGGACCGACCTCATCGGGCCGCCTCCAGACTGCTCGGGCCCCGCCTGACCATGGCGGCGGGGAAACGGATGGAGAAGCGGGCGCCGGGCGAGTTGTCGGCGATGAAGATCTCGCCGCCCACGGTCTCCACGATCTTGCGGCACACGGCCAGGCCGATCCCCGTGCCCGGCGTGTCGGCGTCCTGGCGCTCCAGCCGCTCGAAGACGCCGAACACCTTGTCCCGATAGGGGGCGGGGATGCCCTTGCCGTTGTCGGCCACCGACACGATGGCCGAACCGCTCTGGTCCTGCGTCGACTCGACCGTGACGGTCGCGTCGTCCCGGCCGCAGTGGGCGACCGCGTTGTTGAGCAGGTTGGTGAAGAGCTGGCGGGCCCGCAGCGGGTTGAGGTCGAGGACGGGCAGGGGCCCGCAGACGAAGGTGACGCCCGCATGGCCGGGCCGCAGCTCGGCCACCACCTCCTCGATCACCACGCCGAGGTCGATCACCGCCGTCTCCGTCTGCACCCGCCCGATGCGCGACAGCTCCAGCAGGTCCTGGATCAGCGCCCGCATGTAGAGCGAGGCGGCGGAGATGCGCTCCAGGAAGAACCGGGCGTCGTCGCTGAGCCCCTCGTCCAGGTCGGCCTTCAGGTAGTCGAGGAAGCCCAGCAGCGAGACCAGCGGGCTCTTGAGGTCGTGGGACACGCTGTAGACGAACGTCTCCAGCTCGGCGTTGGCCCGCTCGGCCGCCACGCGGGCCGCCCGCTCCCGCACGAAGAGGCTGCCCCGCTCCAAGGCCAGGTCGCCGAACACGCCGAGGCCCACAAGCAGGTCGACCTCCTCCCGTCCGAAGAACGGCGTCTGCATGGTGCCCCGCACGGCCAGCCAGCCGTTGCGCGTGGGCACGCACAGCAGGCCGGGCTCGACCACCGGGGTCGACCCCGCCTGCACCGCGACCAGCGCGGTGGCGCGGGCCTCGGCCGCCGACAGGCCCGAAGACGCCAGCACGTCGCCCTGCCGCTCGACCAGCACCGAGCCCTTGCCCCCGAACAGGCGGGTCACGTGGGGCAGCAGGGCGTTGCCGATCTCGGCCGGGTCGAGCACCGACATGAGGCTCATCTCCGCGTCCCGCAGCGTTTGCGAGTCGGGCGTGCGCCAGATGACCCGCAGGAAGCGGGGCGGGACGAAGCCGGTGAAGAAGAAGGCGGCGCTGACGATGCCGAGCAGCCCGGTGACGAGGGGCGCAGCCGCCTTGTCGTCGCTCGGCGCGAAGGCGCCGAGGATGAGGGCCAGGTTGAGCAGCACAGAGCCCAGGGCCAGCATCCGCATGCGTTTGCGGGCCACGCTGGCCTGCCCCTCGCCCGTACGCCAGAGGATCACGGCCGCGGCCACCGACAACACCGTCCACTGCACCAGGATCCCGGCCACGAAGATGTTCAGGCCGGTTGTGCGGGGGGCCTCTTGGCCGTGGAGCCTGGGCAGCAGGAACGTCCACGCCACCACGCCCGCGGTGAGGACCTCGGCCAGTCTGCGCAGGCGCGGCGACGGCGAGGAGAACTCGGCCGCGTAGCGGAACAGGCAGTACGGGAACAGCAGCAGGATGGCGACGAGGACCTTGCGCTCCCACGAGGCCACGTCGCTCTCGGAGTTGGGGTCGAGCAGGAAGGACCAGACCACGACGCCCGCCAGCACGCCGAAGGTGGCGGCCGCCCACAGGCCCGCCCGGTCCCGGCGCTGCGACCAGCGTTGGAGCGAGGCCACGGCCAGGACGCCGAAGATGATCAGTTCGGCGATGCGCACGACAAGTTGCGCTGTGGCCATGAAGCGCCTTCTCCTTGCGAGCCGGTTTGGCGAGCTGACGCAGCGAGCGATTCAGCCGTCTTCGGGCATTGTGGGCGGGTTCATGCCACGCGGCAAGGGCCGTCCCGAGGGTGACGCGATAGGACGATGACGGGGTAGCCCGCGACCGGGCGAATGCCCCTATCCGCTGACTAGTCCGTCACACGTCCGACAGGCGCGGCGGGCATCAGCGCGGCCTCGCCCGTCTCGTCGTCCTCGATCAGCCGGTAGCCGCACAGCTCGGCCAACATGCCGTGGCCCTCGTCGGGGCCGGTGGCGATGAGCTCGTCGCCCGCCTGGAGCACCACGTCGCGCCGGGGCCGGTAGAGGTAGCGGCCGCCCCGACGGATGGCCAGCAGGTAGAAGCCCGTCTCGGTCTCCAGCGACAGCTCGCTGAGGCGCTTGCCGTCGGCCTGCGAGCCCTCGGCCACCGGGACCCGGACCACCACCTCGTCGGCGTCGCCCAGGGCGAGGGCGAGGATCGGGTGCAGCTCCTCCCGCCGCTCGATCAGCCACACCATCTGCTGGGCCGCGTCGCCGATCTCCTCCGCCGCGCCCGCCAGGTGCAGCAGGCCGCGCAGCTCGGACGGGTCGATCTTGTCCTGGGCCCCCCGCAGGACCCAGACCTCGAGCCGCTCCTTCATGTCGTCCAGCCGGTCCTCCAGGTGGTTGACCTCAGCCGCCAGGCCCGGGTCGCGCAGCACCAGCGCGGAGTAGGCCAGTCCCACCGCCACCTCGGAGACGTTCTTCATCTCGACCAGCACGTCGATGGCCCGGTCCACGTCGGTGAGGGTCCCGTCCTCCGGCACCTGGGGCGGCTCGTAGGCCGGTGCGCCCGCCAGCTCGCGCAGGGCGGCGATGCCGGCCGACGCGCCTTGCAGGAACAGCACGTCGCCCGGTCGCAGGACCTCGTCGCCGGTGACGTCGGTAACCCACTCGCGCTCGCGGCGGATGGCCACCACGCTCATGCCCACCTCGGTAGGAAGCTCGATGTCGGCCAACGACCGGTGGGCCATCTCCGACGTGTCCCGCACCCGCACCCGGTGCGACACCTCCTCGGCCGCGGCCAGGTCGGCCACCAAGGCCCGGGGGATGCCGAGCCTGCGGCTGACGATGCGGGAGATGTCCACCGCCGCGTTGCCGATGCGCTCGATGGCGCCGATGACCTGGAGCACGGACGCCATGGCGTCGGCGTCGCGGGGCGACCGGGCGGCCACCACCGAGATAGCCCGCATCTCGTGGACCAGCTCCGACAGGCGCTCCTCCAGGTCCTCGACCTCCTCGGCCATGTCGAGGTCGCTGAACCACAGCGCGGCATAGGCCAGGTCGACCATCAGCTCGGAGACGTCCTTCGCCTCCGACAGCATGGTCTTGAGATTTCGCGGTCGGTCGTCCATAGGGCGAGTGTCAGAGGAAGTCTACGACCCGATCCCGACGACCACGATGGCCAGCACCAGGGCGAAGGCCCCGAGCAGGTCCATCGACGAGGTCACCATGGGGATGCCGTGGTTGTCGGGGTCGAGGCCCAGGCGGAAGGTGGCGATGGCCCCGTAGTAGCTCACCAGCACGGTGAAGACGGTGGCGACCAGGCCGCCGATGAGGCTGACGGCCACCATGCGCAGCGGCCCCGGGCTGGCCAGGCCGGTCACCGCCGCGGCGAAGTCGGCCGACAATGCCACCAGCACGAACACGGGCACGGCGAACAGGAAGATCAGCAGGAAGTCGGCCCGGGCCCGGCGCTGCGGCACAGGGGTCGGTTCGATGACGCCGAGGTGGAGCTTGGACGACAGCCTGCTCGACAGGATCCCGCCCAGCGCGCCCGAGTCCTCAAGGAAGGGCGGGATCAGCACGAGCAGGGCCGGGAAGGCGAGGAACGACTCCAGCCGCTTCTCGATGGTGAGCCCCGCCACCACGTCGACGGCGCCCGCCAGCACGAGGATGGGCAGCGACTCGCGCACGATGCCGCGCAGCAGGGCCCGGGGCGAGCGCAGGGCGGCCACCAGCAGGGCCAGTCCGGCCGCCCCGGTGAGGACGGCGACGGCGGGCGTCACCCACCCCAGGCCGACGAGGTAGGTGGCGAGGAACAGCGCGGGCAGGGTGACCACGTCGCCCGCGGCGGTGACGAGGGGGGCGGCCACGTTGTCGAGGTCCCAGCCGAAGCGCACGCTGCCCGCGGCCACGCCGAGCGTGATGAGCAGCACCACCACCGAGGACAGCGCGCCGCCCACCATGGAGATGACCACGAAGTCGGCCACGCTGATGGTGTTCGACAGGCCGAAGCCCACGGCCACCGCCTTGGCCAGCACGGCGAGGGCCAGGCTCACGCTCAGGGTCAGGGCGAGGGAGGCCAGGATGTTCTGACCCACCACCGTGTCGGCCCGTCGCGACAGGCGGAAGGTCCCGGTGTGGATGGCGGTGCCGAGCCGGCTGCCCAGGGCGCCGAAGATGTTGCCCCGCATGCCGATGGCCGCGGGCACCAGCACGAGCAGGCCGGGCAGGTGCTCGAGGGTGTGGGTGATGGCGCCGAGGGTCAGCCCGGCGAGCAGGTCACCAGCCGAGGAGACGAGCAGCGCGGCGAGGCCCTGCCAGGCGCCGGCCGCGTCTGGTCCGAGGGCGCGGCGCAGGCGCGCGCCGAGACGAAGGCGTCGCACGCGCATAACTGGGAGGCTCCCACCGACTGGACATCGCGGGCGATGCTACCGGTCACTCCCCTTCACCGGTCAGTCGTCGGGCGGAGGGGCGGGGGCGCGGGTCAGGGCGTCGATGGCCCGGTCGAGGTCGTTGGACGTGACCACGTCGGCCAGGGCCAGGCGGATAGAGGCCAGCTCGCGGGCCAGGAACTCGGTGTCGGCCAGGGTGCGGGCCGACCGCTCCCGGTCCCGGCTGAGCTGCTCGCGGTCGCGCGCCTCCTGGCGGTTCTGGGCCAAGAGGATGAGCGGCGCGGCATACGCGGCCTGGGTGGAGAAGGCCAGGTTCAACAGGATGAACGGGTACGGGTCCCAGCGCAGCCGCACGGCGGCCACGTTGAGGGTGATCCACATCACCACGATCGCGGTCTGGGCCACCAGGAAGCGGGCCGTGCCCAGGGTGCGGGCGATCGACTCGGAGAACCGGCCGAACGCCTCGGAGTCGTAGTGGACGCCGAAGCGCAGTCCCCCGCCCCGGGGCGTGGACAGGTCGTCCCGGCGGCGGACCACGGCTATCGGCCCCGCCAGCCCGCGGGCAACACCCGGTCGAGGACGTCGTCCACGGTGACGCAGCCGAGCAGCCGGCCCGCGTCGTCGCACACGGGCACGGCGATGGCGTCGTAGGCGGCCAGCCGCCGGGCCACCTCCAGCTCGCGCAGGTTGGGGTGCACGAACTCGTTGACCGGGTCGAGGCAGTCGCCCACCGGCGAGCCGGGCGGCTCCCGCAGCAGGCGCTGGAACCCGACGGCCCCGATGTACCGGCCGGTGGGCGTGACCGTGGGCGGCTCGCTGACGAAGACCTGGGCGCCGAGGGCGGCGGGCATCTCCGGCTCGCGCATGCGGGCCAGTACCTCGGCCACCGTCGTCTCGGGCGTGACGATCAGCGGCTCCGACGTCATGAGCCCGCCCGCCGTGTGCCGGTCGTAGGCCAGCAGCCGGCGCAGGTCGCCCGCCTCCTCCGGCTCCATGGCGTCGAGCAGCTCGTTGCGCTCGTCGATGGGCAGCTCGCCCAAGAGGTCGGCCGCGTCGTCGGGCTCCATCTCCTCCAGCACGTCGGCCGCCCGCTCCACGTCCAGGCTCTCGATGAGCCGGACCTGCTGGTCCTCGGGCAGCTCCTCCAGCAGGTCGGCCAGGCGCTCGTCCTCCAGCGCCTCGGCCACCTGGTGCCTGCGCTCGGCGGGCATGTTGCTGACCCGGCGGGCCATGTCGGCGGCCTGGAGGTCGCGCAGCTCGGCCACCTGGCTGCCCATAGGCCCGGCGTCGAAGAGGGCGGCCGCCTCCTGCCACGGTGCGCTGCGCCCGGCCCGTCGGCGTAGCAGGCCGCCGCTGCTCAACAGGACCGACGCCACCGTCCACCCGGCCGGGTCCTGCGTGTGGACGAGGGCGATGTCCTGGACCGACTCGCCGTTGTGCTGGGCGGCCAGCACCTGCCGGGCCAGCAGCTCGCCCGGGCGCAGTTGGAAGCGGTGCAGGTCGACGGTGCCGAAGCTGAGGCGCACACCGGTGGGCTCGATGCCGCTGACCCGGTTGCCGTTGATGAAGATGTCGCGGCGCTGCACGGCGGCCACGAAGCCGAGCACGCGGGGCGGGTGGCCGTGGGTCGGGGGCGACAGGACGAGGTCGCCGATGCGCCCGATGGCCACTCCGTCGCGGTCGACCAGGGGCAGGCGCAGCACGCGTGACGCATAGATCGGCGCAGCGTCCATGGCCGAACTGTAGAAGCGCCGGCGCGCCGTCTGGAGGACGGGGGGGCGCTATGGCGCCGGCGGGTCCTCCAGAGCGTCGACGGCGTCGGCCAGGTCGTGGTCGGCGTCGGTCACCGCGCCCGCGCTGTGGGTCCACAGCCGAAGGGTGACCGTGTTCCACGAGATCTCGATGTCCGGGTGGTGGTTGCGGGCCTCGGCCAGCCGCCCCACCCGGTTGACGTAGGCCAGGGCCTCGGCGAAGTCGGCCTTCTTCACGACCTTCACCAGCCGCCCGTCCACCTCGTCCCAAGCCATGGGCCCGACGCTAGCGAGGAGCGAACGGCGGGTCCATGGCGTGGGAGTCAGAACGACTCAGTCGTCTTCGGCGATGGCCTCGTTGGCGTTGCGAGGAGAGGCGTGGCCCTCCACGTCCTCCTCGGCCTCCTCGTCGACGGACTCGTTGGCGTTGCGAGGAGAGGCGTGCCCCTCCACGTCGTCCGACCACTCGCCCTTGGACTCGTCGGACTTCCACTCGCTGTCCGACTTCCAGCTCTCCGAATCGGGCTTCCACTCGGTGCTCATTTGTTCCCCCACCTTTCCGGCCCGCAGGCCGTCTGACGTTGACTCGCTTGTATATGCATCCTGCGCTTGCGGCGGCCCCGCCACTGCCCCCCACACGACAGTCCAACTGTCATGGGGGCGACAGAGCGGCCTCCACCTTGGCCAGGTTCCGCCGAACGGCGGCGAGCGTGGGGTGGTCGGGGGCGACGCCGCCCTCCAACACCGACACCGCCCGCCGGTACAGCTCAGCGGCCTCCGGCAACCGGCTCTGGCGCCTGCGCACCACGCCCAGGTTGTTGAGGGATATGGCCACCTCGGGGTGCGACTGCCCCAAGGCCGCCTCCTTCACGGCCAAGGCCCGCTCGTGCCAGCGGGCCGCGTCGTCGAGCTCGCCCCGGCGTTGCGCGAGGGTGCCCAGGTTCCCGGCAATGACGGCCACCTCGTAGTGGTCGGCCCCGAACTCCCGCTCGAACACGGCCAGCGCGTCGTGCAGGTGGGTCTGGGCCTCGTCGGACTGGCCGAGGTCTATGAGG
>DASYMT010000477.1:0-3102 GCA_036008925.1 Acidimicrobiales bacterium
CTTCGTAAAGGATCGGAACATTCGGGTCGCCGGGGCGCAGGAAGTAGGCGTGCAGCGAGTGGACCGACCGGTCGACGCCGACCGTGCGCCCGGCCGCCACCAGGGCCTGCCCCGCCACCTGCCCGCCGAAGACCCGTTGGCGGTTCTCGTCCGGGCTGCGCCCTCGGAAGATGTTGACCTCGATGGCCTCGAGGTCGAGGAGTTCGACGAGCTCGTCCAGCGCGGTGCCCACCCCAACTGTCTAGCCTCCCCAACATGCCCGCCTTCCCGGACGGCTTCTTGTGGGGCACCGCCACCGCGGCCCATCAGGTGGAGGGCGGGAACTGGAACAACGACTGGTGGGCGTGGGAGCACAACCCGCAGTCGCCCTGTGTAGAGCCGAGCGGCGACGCCTGCGACCACTACCACCGCTACCGCGACGACATCCGCCTGCTGGCCCGGCTGGGCTTCAACACCTACCGGTTCTCGCTGGAGTGGAGCCGCATCGAGCCCGAGGAGGGCGAGTGGTCGCAGGCCGCGGTCGACCACTACCGCCGGGTGTGCGAGGCCTGCCGGGGCGCGGGCATCACGCCCATGGTCACGTTCCACCACTTCACCACGCCCCGCTGGGCCGCCCACCTGGGCGGGTGGGAGGAGCCCGACACCGCGGCCCGCTTCGCCGCCTTCTGCGAACGGGTCGCAGCCGGGCTGGCCGACCTGTTGGGATGGGCCTGCACGATCAACGAGCCCAACATGGTCGCGTTGCACGGGTACCGCACCGGGGCCTTTCCGCCCGGACGCCGCGACCCCGCGCTGCGCCGGTCGGTGAACGACGTGCTGGCCGACGCCCACCGCCAGGCCGCGTCCGCCATCCGGGCCGTCACGCGGGACGTGCCGGTCGGCATGACCCTCGCCATGCAGGAGACGGTGCCGGTCGAGGGAGGCGAGGCCAAGGCCGCGTCGCTGCTGCGCGACACCGAGGACGTCTTCCTCGACGCCTGTCACGACGACGACTTCCTCGGCGTGCAGACCTACACCCGCGTCAGGGTCGGCCCCGACGGTCTGCTGCCCCCGCCCGCCGAGGCGGAGAAGACGGTGATGGGCTACGAGTTCCGGCCCCAGGCGCTGGAGGCGACCGTCCGCAGGGCGTGGTCGTACTTGGGCGGCGCCGTTCCGCTGGTGGTGACCGAGAACGGCATCGCGGCCACCGACGACACCCGCCGCATCGCCTATGTGGAGGAGGCGCTGGCCGGTGTGCAGCGGTGCCTGGCCGACGGCGTGGACCTGCGGGGCTACGTGTATTGGAGCGCCCTCGATAACTTCGAGTGGGCCTACGGCTACGCCCCCGCCTTCGGGCTCATCGCCGTCGACCGGGCCGCCCCCGGCTTCCCCCGCACGCCCAAGCCGTCAGCCGAGTGGCTGGGCCGCATCGCCCAGGCCAACGCCACCGGTCTGGAGGACCGGGTGGCGCCATAGCGCCGACGGGTCCTCCAGGCGGCTCGGATCTAGACTGCCCGAATGCGCCGCACCATCTCCTCCGTCAAGGAGCGCGCCGCCAGCCCCACCGGCCAGAAGGCCATCAAGTACACGCTGGTGTCGGTCATCTCAGTCGCCGTGTCGCAGACCGTCTTCATCGTCGCCTTCGGGGGCATGCACTGGACGGCCAAGTCGTCGGCCGTGCTGGCCACGTCGATCGGCGCCGTCCCGTCCTACTACCTCAACCGCAACTGGGCGTGGGGCAAGTCGGGGCGCTCGCACATGTGGCGAGAGGTGGTGCCCTTCTGGGTCATCGCCTTCATCGGCCTGGCCTTCTCCACCTGGTCGTCCGACCTGGCTGAGACCTACGTCGACCGGCACACCATGAGCCACCTGGCCAAGACGGTGCTCGTCACCGGCGCCTTCTTCGGGGCCTTCGCCGTGCTGTGGGTGGCCAAGTTCGTCATCTTCAACAAGATCCTTTTCACCCACGACGAGGACCTGAACGCGGCCCTGGCCAACGAAGTCGTGGCGTGAGCGCCTTCCAGTCGGCCGTGGGCCGGGTCGTCCCCGTGGACGCGGCTGCGGCCCAGGCCGCGGCCGAGCACCAACTCCGTCTGACCAAGCCCCCGGGCGCGCTGGGCAGGCTGGAGACGCTGGGCGCGCAGCTCGCCGCCATCTCCGGCCAGTCGCCCCCGCCCGTGCCCGAGCCCGCGGCCGTCGCCGTCTTCGCGGGCGACCACGGCGTGCTGGCCGAGGGCGTGTCCCCGTGGCCGGTCGAGGTCACCGGCCAGATGGTGGCCAACTTCCTGAGCGGCGGCGCGGCCATCAACGTCTTGGCCCGACAGGCCGGGGCGCGCGTCGTGGTCATCGACGTGGGCGTGGCCACCGCCGTCTCCGACCACGGGACCCTGGTGCGGGCCAACGTGCGCCAGGGCACGGGGAACCTGGCGGTGGAGCCGGCCATGTCGGCCGACGAGGCCATGGCCGCCCTGGACGTAGGCGCCACCGCCGCGGCCCGACTGGTGGAGGGCGGCGCCCGCCTGCTCGTCACCGGGGACATGGGCATCGGCAACACCACGCCGTCGGCCGCGCTCATCGCGGCGCTGACCGGCAGGCCTGCGGCCGAGGTCACCGGCCGGGGCACGGGCATCGACGACGAGATGCTGGCCCGCAAGGTCGAGGTGATCGAACAGGGCTTGTCCCGGCTCGACCACCGCGCCGGCCCGCTGGCGGTCCTGGCCGAGGTGGGGGGCCTCGAGATCGCCGCTCTGGCCGGGTTCATCGTGGGCGGGGCCGCGGCCCGGGTGCCGGTGGTGGTGGACGGCGTGATCGCGGGCGCGGCCCTGCTGGTCGCCGCCGCCCTTGTCCCCGACGTGGTGGGCTACTGCATCCCCGGCCACCTCAGCACCGAGCCCGGCGCCGCCGCGGTGATGGCCCACCTCGGCCTGTCGCCCCTGCTCGACCTGGGCCTGCGGCTGGGTGAGGGGAGCGGCGCGGTGCTGGCCGTGCCCGTGGTGCAGGCCGCGGCCCGCATCCTCAGGGAGATGGCGACGTTCGACTCGGCCGGCGTGAGCGCCAAGCACTGAGGACCAGGCCGAGCAGGGCCAGCAGCACCACCGGCCCGTCGCCCGTGCGGGAGTAGAG
>DASYMT010000478.1:0-1594 GCA_036008925.1 Acidimicrobiales bacterium
CAAAGGGACATTTTGGCCCTTGCGGTTGAATTCTACGGTAGTAGAATTACATCCCTACCGTGCCCCGCCATCTCGGCGGGCGGGTCTGCAGCGCCGAACGGATCCCATGCACGATGCTCCGGGCTCAGCGCCCGAGACCCAGGCGCCACGACGGTCGCGACGACCCCACCGCCACGTCGCGGCGTGCATCGTCCTCGCGGTCGCCACCCTCGCCGGCGGCCTCGCCGCCAGCAGCGCCCGGCTCGCCCCCGCGGCGGCCGACACGCCGTACACGTTCGTCGACGAGCGGTTCGACGAGGCCGCCTTCCCCCCCACCGGGTGGGAGGTGACCAGCGGCGCCTGGGCGGCGGACTGCGATCCGGCGCCCCCCGACGGCGGGTGCTTCGCCCAGGCCAGCGTGACCACCGACGAGGTGGGCCTCAAGTCCCAGCTCCTGTTCCGGCCCGCCCAGGGGATCCCCGCCGACCTCATCGATCCGACCCTGTCGTTCACCTCGACCTTCACGCCCGACGCCACCAGCGCCGGCGACCGGATCAGCGTGAGCCAGCCCCTCCTGCCGAGCGGCGACCTCGGTGACCGGCACCTGATCGTCGACCTCTTCGGCGGCCAGAGCGCCGACGACGCCACCGGGGTGCCCGTCGCCCACTCGGTCCCGCTGACGAGCCTGAACCTCCCGCTGGTGTTCCGCTGGGACTCCCTGGGCGACTCGGGCGGCTCACCCCTGTCCACCTGGGGCATCGCCAACGTGCGCATCACGGGCACGCTCCCGGCCACGCCCTACGTCCTGACCGCCAACCCGGTCGTCAACACCACCTACCACCCCGTTGCCGGGACGCCGGTGACGATCACCCTCTCGGGGTCCTCCGACCCGGTCGGCGACACGCTGGGCTTCGTGATCGTCACGCCGCCGGCGCTGGGCCAGGTGGGCCCGGTCACCCCGACCGATGCCACCCACGCCACCGTCGTGTACTCCACGCCCACGGCCGGCTGCCCGGACCCGGAGGGGACCCCCGGGTTCCTCTGCACGGACCACTTCACCTTCAAGGTCACCGACGCCCAGGGCCACGAGAGCGCGCCGGCCAACGTCGCGCTCGACGTCTCGCCCGGCGGCGCCGGGAGCCAGCAGGTGGCCATCACGGCGCCCGGATCGTCCGGCTACGTCACGGTGTCGCACGGAGGCCAGCCCGCCCAGGCGGCCGACCTGTCCGGGCTGGTGACGGTCGGCCCGGGCGCCTTCCCCGATCAGATCGAGCTGAAGGTCCACGCCTCGGCGGGGAGCGTCGACCTCGTGAACGCCGGCGCCTCCGGGGCGACGTTCATCAACGGCACCTCGAGCCCTGGGTTGCAGATCGACATGAAGGGGAGCGCGGCCAAGCTCAACCACGCGCTCGCCCTGTTCCTCTGGTTCCCGCCGGCAGGGACCACCCCCACCGCAACGATCGACATCTTCGCCCGCGACCTCGGACCGACCGGGAGCGGGCCCTTCGGCGCCGTCCAGCAGGCCACCGTCACCATCAACGGGGTGGCCAACAACCCGCGGCCGGTGCTCAGCGTGCCGACCGGGCCGCTCTCGATCGCCAACACCGGGGGCCCG
>DASYMT010000479.1:0-18484 GCA_036008925.1 Acidimicrobiales bacterium
GGGGGGGGGCACGTCGGCCGTACAACGGGGCGCGGCCACCGGGGCGCGGGTCACGGCCAGCGTGCGCAACCCGGACATGCACGCGGCGGTGCAGGCGCTGGGCGCGTCGCAGGTCGTGCTGCCCGAGGACTTCGTGGCCGCGGGCCCCTACGACGTGGTCCTCGAACTGATCGGCGCGCCCAACATGCCCCGCAACCTGGAGGCCCTGGCCCTCGACGGGCGCATCGTGGTCATCGGCGTGGGCGCGGGGGCCAGCGCCGAAGTCAACCTCATGCAGTTGATGGGCAAGCGGGGCCGCATCCTGGCCTCGACCCTGCGGGCCCGGCCCCTGGAGGGCAAGGCCGTGGCCGCCGCCGCGGTGGAGCGCCACGTGGTGCCCCTCTTGGCCGCAGGCCGGGTCACCGTGCCGGTGGAGGCGGTGTTCGCGTTGGACGAGGCGGCCGCGGCCTACGAGCGCTTCGCCGCGGGCGCCAAGCTGGGCAAGATCGTCATCACCCCGTGACCCCGTGACGGAGGCGTTCCCGGCCCGCATCGTGGGCGGCTACCGGTCGGGCAAGACCACCGCGCTGCAGAAGCTGGCGGCCACACTGCCGGAGCCGTTGGTGGTGTGTGCCACCGAGGCGGCCGCGGCCGCCTTCGGGTTCGGGGCCACCACCTTCTGGGGCCTGGCCGCCGACGTGCTGGCCCGCCACGACAGGCCGGTGCGGGTGCTGTCCACGGCCGAGCAGCGGGCCCGCTTCGACGACCCCGCCCTCGCCCACGCCGTCTGCCACTACCAGGCCTCCTTCCTCGGCTTGGAGGAGCTGCGCACCCACGCCCATGCCGCGGGCTCGGCCGCGGCGTGGGAGACGGTGGCCGCCGCGGCCGAGTCGTATCTGACCGACCTGTCGGCGCGGGGCGAGGCCGACTGGGCGGGCGTGCTCGTGCAGGCCAGCCTGCTGCTGCGGGACGAGAGGGTGCTGGCGGCCGAGCGGTCGCGGTGGAGCCATGTGCTGGTCGACGACTTCGAGGCGGCCTCGTTCGCCTGCAACCGGCTGCTCACCCAGTTGGCGGGCTTCGGCGGCCCGGTGGCGGTGGCGGGCAACCCGGCCAATGACGTGTGGCGGCACCTGGGCGGGTCGCCCCGGTACCTCGACCGCTTTCCCCGCCGGTTCGGGGCGGCCGGGGAGGCGACCCTGTCGCAGTCGTTCCCTGCGGCGCGGTCGGGCTCCGCCGTGCTGGTGCTCGAACCGGGCGGCGACCCGTGGCTGCCCCGGCCCGACGGCCCCATCCCGGTGGCGTTGTCGACCAGTCTCTCGTGGGCCGAGGTGCAGGTCGTTGCGGGCGCAAGCACCGACGCCGTGGAGAAAGGGCCCTACGACCTCGACCTGCTGGCCGGGCCGGACGTGCCCGACGAGCTGGAGCGGCGGGAGCGGCGGCGTCGAGAGGACGAGGCCCGACTGGCGCTGGCCCGGAGCCGGGCCGTGGCGGTTCAGACGGTGGTCCAGCCCCCGTCCACGGCCAGCACCTGACCGGTGACGAAGGCGCTGGCGTCGGAGGCCAGGAAGAGCAGGGCGCCGTCGAGCTCGGACGGGTCGCCGGCCCGCCCCATGGGCGTGCGCCTGCGGATCCACGTCTGGCCCGCCTCGCTGTCGAACATGTCGCCCGTCATCTCCGAGGGGAACCAGCCCGGGGCGATGGCGTTGACCCGCACGCCCCGGCGGGCCCACTGCACGGCCAGCTCGCGGGTGATGCCCACCACGCCGTGCTTGGCCGCCACGTAGCTGGCCTGGGGAATCTGGCCCGATGCCACCAGGCCCAGCACCGACGCCACGTTGACGATGGCGCCCGAGCCCCGTTCGAGCATCTGGCGGCCCACCAGTTGGCTGAGCACGAAGACGGCGTTGAGGTTGACGCCGACGATGTCGCGGAACACCTGCGGCGGCTCGTCCTCGGCGGGCCTGGGGTCGCCCATGCCCGCGTTGTTGACCAACACGTCGATGGGGCCGAAGTGCTCGGTGGTGGTCGAGACCAGGCGGGCCAGGTCGTCGTCGTTGCTCACGTCGCACTCGACCGGGAGGGCGGCGTCGCCCAACTCCTTGGCCAGGACTTCGAGGCGGTCGAGGCGGCGGGCGGCGATGGCCACGCGGGCGCCGTCGGCCGCCAGCACCTGGGCCATGCGCCGGCCCAGTCCGCTCGACGCGCCGGTGACAAGGGCGACCTTGCCGTCGAGTCGGAAGGGGGCGAGGGGGTCCGTCGAGGCCATGCCGCGACTCTACGATCCGGGGGATGGCGGACTCCCTTTCGGTCGACGAGGCCCGGCGCATGTTCCTGCGGGCCCAAGGCATGTACGGCGCGCCCGACCGGCGGGCAGGCGTCCCCGGCATGCTGCGGCGGATCGGGGCCGTGCAGTTGGACACCATCTCGGTGCTGGCCCGGTCGCACGAGCTGGTGGCCTATGCCCGGCTGGGGCCGGTGGGACGGGCCGCGGTGGAGGAGGCCTACTGGCGGTCGGGGCGGGCCTTCGAGTTCTGGGCCCACGCCGCCTGCATCCTGCCCATCGAGGACTGGCCCTGGTTCGAGAGCAGGCGGGGCCGGTACAAGACGGCCCAGTGGCACCGGCAGGCCGACGACAAGACCTACGCCACCGTTCGGGCCCGGGTGGCCGAGGGCCCGGTGACGGCCAGCGAGCTGGGCGGGGCCAAGCAGGGCGGCGTGTGGTGGGACTGGTCCGAGGTGAAGATCGCCTTGGAGCGGCTGCTGGCCCGGGGCGAGCTCGTGTGCGTGGAGCGGCGGGGGTGGAAGCGGGTCTACGACCTGGCGTCGCGGGTGGTGCCGCCCGAACTGTTGGCCCAGAAACCCTCGGCCGAGGAGTGCAACATCGAGCTGGTGCGGTTGGCGGGCCGGCACCTCGGGGTGGCCACCCGCAAGGACCTGGCCGACTACTACCGGCTCAAGCTGGACTGGGTCGACCAGGCGGTGGCCGACGCCGGGCTTGTGCCGGTGACTGTGCAGGGCTGGGACGAGCCCGCGTGGGCCGACCCCCTGGGCCTGGCCGGGCTGGGCGAGCGGGGCAGGCACCGCACCACCCTGCTGTCGCCCTTCGACTCGGTGGTGTGGGACCGGGACCGGGCCGAGCGCATGTTCGGGTTCTTCCACCGGCTGGAGGCCTACGTGCCCAAGGACAAGCGGGTGCACGGGTACTTCGCCATGCCGGTGCTGGCGGGCGGGCGCATCGTGGGCCGGGTCGACCCCAAGCGGGAGGGGCGCACGCTGGTGGCCAACAAGGTGTCGGTGGTGGGGCGTGCCTCGGAGCGGGTGGCGGTCGAGATCGGCGCCGCCCTGCGGGAGGCGGCCGAGTGGGTGGGGTGCGACTCGGTGGTGGTGAAGGAGTCGGAGGTCCCGATCCCGGTCTGAGCCGTCTGCCGTCTCGGTCTGCCGTCTGGGGCCGACGCGGTGCGACGCCGTCGTGGCGAGAGGCCGTCGTGGCTAGATGCCGAGGCCGAGCGGGACGGCGGCGGGCGGCGGCGGCCCGGCGGGTTCGGGCCGGGGCTTGGACTGCGGCACCAGCCGGGCCCGTCGGGACGACACCTTGCAGCCGCCCGCCCGGCGCACCGCATCGCGCACGAGGGCGGTGACCGCGTCCTGCTCCTTGCCCGGCAGGTACGACCGGCCCCGGTAGCGGCGCTCGTACTCGGGCACGAGGTCGGGCCGATGGGCCTGGAGCCAGTCGAGGTAGTGCTCGCGTACGCCGGGCCGCAGGTGCAGCACGATGCCGGAGACCGACACGGCGCCCGCGTCCACACACGCGGCGACCACCTCGTCGAGCTGCTCGGCGTGGTCGGACAGGCCGGGGAGGATGGGCGCCACCAGCACGCCGCACTCCACGCCCGCCTCGACCAGCTTGCGCACCGCCTCGACCCGCCGACGGGGGTGGGGCGTGCCCGGCTCGGTGGCCTTCCAGACCGTCTCGTCGAGGGTCCCGATGGAGAAGTTGCAGCGAACGTCGGTGCGGCGGGAGGCGGCGGCGAGCAGGTCGAGGTCGCGCAGGATGAGGGTCGACTTGGTGAGGATGGAGAACGGGTTGCCCGCCTCGGCAAGGGCCTTGATGACCCCCTGGGTCAGGTGGTACTTGCCCTCGCAGCGCTGGTAGGGGTCGGTGTTGGTGCCCATGGCGATGTGGTCGCCCGCCCACTTGGGGGACCGCAGCTCGGCCCGCAGGCGCTCGACTGCGTTGACCTTGACCACCAGCTTGCGCTCGAAGTCCTCGCCGATGCCGAGGCCGAGGTAGTCGTGGGTGGGGCGGGCGAAGCAGTAGGTGCAGGCGTGGCTACAGCCCCGGTAGACGTTGATGGTGTAGTGGAAGGGCAGGTGGGCGGCCTTGGGGACCTCGTTGATGATGGTGCGGGCGTTGACGTGGAGGAACTCGAGGCCCCGGAACTCGCCCGTGCCCACGTGCCGGTCGTGCAGCTCCTCGTCGGAGAAGAGGGCGCCTTGTCCGCTGGTGTCGTCGGCCAGCTTCCACCGCATAGCGGGCCAGTGTATCGAACGTTTGTTCGACCCGCCACGGGGTAGGGCCGAGGCCATGTTGCGCAAGACCATCGCGGCGGCGTTGGCAGTGGTGGCGGTCGTGCTGCTGAGCGCCTGTCCCAAGGACACGAACCCGACGCCCAGCTCGGAGAACCGGCGGGGCACCGACGTGTACCCGCCCACCTCGGGGGTCACGCCGCCGGGCAACCCGCAGAGCGGCGACACCGGCACCAACGGGACCAACACCGGCGGCGGCTGAGTCCTCCTGCGGGCGTTAGGCCCAGGCCCGGACCATGGCCACCATCGAGCGGGTGGTGAGGCGCATCATCTCCTCGTCGCGCTTGGGCGAGCCCTCCTCCAGCCAGTGGACGACGGCGTCGACGAGGAAGGACATGATCAGCTCGGCCTGCCAGCGCCGCAGGCGGCGGTCGCCGGGCACGTCGGTACGGTCGAGCAGTTGGCGGGCCAGGTCCACGGACTGCTCGCGGAAGCGCTCGGCGTAGTCGGCGAACTGGGGCTCGCGCGCCGCGTGGCGCCAGAGCAGCACGAAGCCGTCGGGGTCCTCGCGGGCGACGGTCATGAGGGTCTTGACGCCGACGCCGCGGCCGGTGGGGTCGGCGGCCATCCCGGCGACGAACTCCTCGGCCAGTCGGGCCGACACCTGCTCCAGCACGGCCTCGTACAGCGACTCTTTGGAGTCGAAGTGGCGGTAGACGATGAGCTTGGTGATGCCCGCCTCAGCGGCCACGTCGTCCATCGAAGTGGCCGAAAAACCCTTGTGCACAAAGGCCGACGCCGCGGCGCTGAGGATGGCGGCCCGCCGCTCGGCCCGAGGGAGAAGCTGGCGGGCGCCCGGGCGAGTGGCCTGCGTCACGTAGACAAGTGTATACGCAAGAGTTTACAGTTCGGGTATGACGACCCTCCAGACGGAGTGGACGGCGCGGGAGCTGCTGGAGACCGACGCCGTCGTCGAGCCCTTGTTCGCAGGCGGGGTGCGCTGCCATGGCGGCTTCGACGAGACGGGGCGGTACGTGTCCCCTCGGACCAAGCACCGGCTGCCGGCCATCGCGGCCTGGCAGGAGCGGCGGGCGGCCGACTTCGGCACCCCCCTGCTCGACATCCCGCTGTCGACGTGGCCGGAGAACTACCCGAACGTGGCCCAGGCCAAGTACCTCATCGCCGAGGGGGTGCCGGACCCGATCGTCTCGACGCTGACGCGCATCGGCACGGTCGAGGGCTTCGGGGCCATGATCCGCTACTCGATGATCCCCGACTGGCAGAAGGTCTTCGACGAGGACGTGCGGGGGACGGCGGTGTCGCACCTGGACCAGGGCTTGTTCGAGGCCCATGCCCGGGACGAGGCGGGCTACGGCGACGAGGGCGGCCATAAGCAGATGTGGTTCGCGGCCCGGGACGTGGCCTTCGACGCGCCGGTCACCGAGGACCAGACCAACGTGATGCTGGGCCGTATGGGGCTGGTGCGGTCGTACGAGGGCGGGACCACGGCCGCCTATGTGCCCGAGCGGCTCTTCCCGGACCTGGACGAGGACCTGGAGATGCTGCTGGTGCGCATGACCTCGCTGTTGCTCATCGAGATCAGCGCCTTCCATGTGTTCGCCTGGGCCGAGGAGGTGCTGGCCGACACGTCGCTGGTGGGCGGCGAGGGCGAGGCGGCCCGGCTGGTGTCGTACATCCGGTCCGACGAGACGCCGCACGTGGAGTATCTGAAGACGGTGCTGTCGGAGATGCGGGACCGGACCTTCGTGGGCCGCTCGGGCCGGCGGTATCCCGGGACCGAGGTGGTCGGCGCCTTCTGGGAGCGGGCCAAGGAGGACTCACTCGGGGTACGGCGGGAGCAGAACATGGCCCTGACCGTGCGCGAGGTGGAGCATGCGCTGGCCGGGCACAAGCGGCGGCGCGAGATCCTCGAGCAGTTCCACGCGCTGGCGTCGTAGCGGTTTGGCCCCGTCTGGAGGACCGGCGCGCAGCAGTGGTTGTGTTCGAGGTCGTCTCAGTCGTGCTCGTTGTCTCAGTCGTGCTCGTTGTGGTCGTCGAGGAGTTCGAGGACCCGCTCGGGCGGGCGGGCGATGACGGCCCGGTCGCCCCGCACCACGATGGGCCGCTCCAGCAGGATCGGGTGCTTGACGATGGCGTCGAGCAGCTCGTCCTTGGTGAGCGCCGGGTCGCCCAAGCCGCTGTCGTTGTAGGCGGCTTCGCCGGTGCGCATCATCTGGCGGGGGTCGTCGATGGCCAGGAGGCGCATGAGCCGTTCGAGGTCCGCTCGGCTGGGCGGCGTGTCGAGGTAGCGGACGAAGTCGGCGTCGACGTTGTGCTCGGCCAAAATGCCCTGGGCCGTGCGGCACTTGGAGCAGTTGGGGTTGAAGTAGACCTGCATGTCCATGGGAGGGCGAGTCTACGTAGCGGTGGTCGGGCCGGGGTCGGCCACATCCGAGCAGGAGGCCGACGCCGAGGCGGTGGGCCGAGGGCTGGGCGCGGCGGGAGCCACCGTCGTGTGCGGCGGGCTGGGCGGGGTGATGGCGGCCGCCTGTCGAGGGGCCCGCTCGGGCGGCGGGCTCACCGTGGGGCTGTTGCCGGGGACGCGGCGCGACGACGCCAACCGCTGGGTCGACGTGGCCGTGCCCACCGGGCTCGGTGAGGCCCGCAACGCCTTGGTGGTGCGGGCCGCCGACGCGGTCGTGGCCGTCGGCGGCGGGCACGGGACGCTGAGCGAGATCGCCCTGGCCCTGAAGACGGGCACGCCGGTGGTGAGCCTGCGGAGCTGGGCCATCGAGGGCGTGCACATCGTCGAGGGGGCCGACGCGGCCGTGTCCGCCGCGCTGGCCATGGCCGCCGAACGGGTGCGCTGACTGGGTGCGCTGACCCCGAGAGGCGATCGTTCGCCCGCCTGGCTGACTAGTCCCGGTGTCTACCCCAAAATGGCCCGATCGGGCTCTATCGCCGGAATGCCCGTTTTGTCAGGCTGCTCGTAACAGGTCGGGATGCGCCCGGCGCTGAGGGGAGACACGATGATGGCGATGGCGACGAAGGCGCAGACGAGCTGGGCAGTGCGGAACCGGACGGGTCAGGTCGTCGTGATCTTCGACGGCCGCGACGCCAAGGCGGCGGCCGAGGAGTGGGCCGGGATCCGCGGCTATCGGATCGAGTCGGTCGCGGTCAGCTAACTGTTCCTGGGGTTGGCCGCGAAGCGGCGGCCCCGAGATGCTCTTGTCGCTCTGAACGTGCTGTACCGAGGGGGCGGGCGGCGGGCCAGCTCCGCGAGGACGGCTATGGCGGCGGGACGGGCGCGGTTGGGGTGGGCGCGGCGAGGCCGATGGCGGCTACCGCGACGAGGCGCCCGCCGTGCTGAGCCCGAGCAGGGTCGACTCCACTTCTTCGAGGGGCACGCCCTTGGTCAGCACCGCATCGGCGCCCAAGGCGAACGCCTTGCGCCGCACGCTGGGTGACGCGAAGGCCGACAGCACAAGGATCTTGGTATCGGGCGCCCGGCGCCGGATCTCGATGATGGCGGCCAGGCCGTCCATCTCGGGCATGGCCAGGTCGACGACCACCTCGTCGGGACGCTGGAGCTCCACCAGGTCGACCAGCTCATCGCCCCGCTCGGCCTCGCCCATCACTTCGAAGCGGCCCTCGATCTCGAGCCAGGTCCGAAGCAGATAACGGATCTCTCCGTTGTCGTCGGCCAGCACGATGCGAATGGGGTCGTCGCGCAGATCGATGATGTCATCGTCCGCCATGAGCAGAACCTCCTGTGGGGCGGGCGCGGAGACGCCGCCCGGAACCCCTCAGGGTAGAAGTCGCACAGGTCCGGCACCGGACCAGCCCGCGGGTCATTTTTGTCAATGGCCTGGCGGGCGCGCCCCCCACCACCTGCCGTTTTGGGCAGGTTTTTCCACCGCCATGGCGCATTTCGGTGCCAAACGAGAAGGCGGCCGGCCCACACCGACAGCCGGAACAACCGCCCGCGTGCCCGGGGTGGGATTCGAACCCACACGGCCCTTGCGGGCCAGGGGGGTTTAAGCCCCCCGCGGCTGCCGATTACGCCACCCGGGCAGTCGTCCCAGGCTACCGGTCACCCCCTTTCCCGAAGTCGAGGGCGAACGCCAGCAGGGCAATGCCAGGCACCGGCTCCCAGTCCCGCCCCGGCACCCGGCGGAACCCCATGGACGCATAGAGCCGGTGGGCCGGCCCCATCCACCGGCCCGAGTGCAAGAACAGCCCTTGCCTGCCCCCGGCCTGGGCCCGCTCGACGCACGCCGACACCAGCCCGCGGCCAACGCCCCGGCGCCTGCCGGCCGGATCGACCGCCAACATGCGGATGCCCGCCTCGCCCGGCCGCAGCTCCTCGGCGAACGGCGAGCGCTCGTCGGGCACATAGGTGACGCATCCGAGCAGGCGCCCGCCCTCCTCGGCCACGAGGACGACCGCCTCACGGGCCCGCCGGCCCACGTCCCGCAGCTCGGCGCCGTAGCCGGGCTCCTCCACCGGCGGCGACCCCTCGATGCCCCGGTACACGGTGACGACCAGCTCGCCCGCCGCCTCTACCTCGTCGTCCCGCACCTCCCTGATAGCCATTCAGGCCGCCCTCGCCTCGATGCCCGCCACCGTCGAGCAGAGGGCGACGCGCCACCCGTCTGCCGTCTGGCCCGTCAGCCCGTTGGCCACGATGACGCCCTCGACCAGGTCGGCCAGGACGGCGGCCGCGTCCCGGCCCCGCACGCGCACGGCCACAATGCACGATCCGCCCGGCGCCCACCTGATGCTGCGATCGACCCCGGCCAGACGGGGCGGGCTGCGGAAGCCGGGCACCTTCAGCCCGTGGCGGCGGGCTTCGGCGGCCAGCAGGCGGGCCGTTTCAGTGAAGCGGAGGGCGGCGGATGTGTCCACGGGGCCATGCTGCCATCGGGGTGTGACATCTACGTATGGGCGGGGTGAACGCCCTGGTCAGGGGACCATTCGAGGAGCGGGTCCACGTTCTTGTTACACCCCCTTCGTAACCTCGGCCCCGTGACCACATCCGTCCTCACACCAACCCAGCAACGGGCGCTCGACGAGCTGCGCGGCACCGGCGGCGACCGGCCGGTGTTCCCGCTCGACCTCGGGCCGCGCCTGCGCCAGCGGCTGGAGGAGGGCCTGGCCGACGTCGAGGGCAGGCTGGGCGAGCGCGAGCTGGTCGTCACCAAGCGGGACCTGGCGCTTGTGCACCAGTGCGAGCGGCTGCACATGGCGTCGATTGGGAACTTCGAGTGGTCGCCGCTGGCGGCGCGGGGATCGGTCACCCACAAGGCCCTCGAGCTCAGCATGGGCATGGGCGTGGCACTGCCCCCGGGCGAGCTGGTGGACCTGGCCATCGACCGGCTGGCCGAACAGGAGCGGGGGGTGGCCGAGTTCCTGGCCATGGCCGACGCCGTCGAACAGGCCGAGCTGCGGGTGGCGGCCACCGACATGGTCTCCAAGTTCGCCGACGAGTTCCCTCCCTTGAAGAAGGCATGGCGGCCTCGGGTGGAGTCCTCGCTGAGCGCCCAGTTGTGCGGCGGACGCGTCTTGCTGCGGGGCAAGGTCGACCTCGCGCTCGGGCAGGCGGAGGGGACGACCGCGGGCGTGCTCATCGTCGACTTCAAGACCGGCCGCCCGGTGCCGGCCCACATCGACGACCTCCGCTTCTACGCCCTCCTCGAGGCCCTGCGGGTGGGCGTCCCGCCGTTCCGGGTGGCGAGCTGGTACCTCGACTCCGGCCAGAGCCACTCCGAAGACGTCACCGAGGAGCTCCTCCTCGCCGCCGCCCGCCGAGTGGTCGACGGCGTGCGCACACTGCTGGAGCTGCGCGTCGACGGCCGCGAGCCGGCATGGCGGCCGTGCCCGGCGTGCAGCTACTGCCCCCGGCGAGGCGACTGCGAAGGGGCGGTCGCCTGGGAGGAGCTTCGAGCCCAAAGGGGGTTCGACGTGTGACCGGCTCGGGCCTCAGGCGGCGGCGACCGGGTCGGCGATGGGCGTCGGCTCGCCCCGGTGGGTGTGGGCGTCCATAAGGCGGGACCGGCGCGGGCGCAACAGCAGGCTGCACCCGAGGGCCACCAGGATGACCCCGGCCGAGGTGACGGTGACGCGCGCGCCGATCCGGTCGGCCAGCCAGCCCTGGAGCAGGGCGCCCAAGGGGTAGGCGCCGGTGAACGTCATGATGTAGACGGCCAGGACGCGGCCGCGCAGGGACTCGGCCACGAGGACCTGGATGGTCGTCTGGAGCGACGCCACGACGGCCAGGTAGCCCACGCCTGCCAGGGTCATGCAGGCCACGGCGACGGCGAACGTCGGGGCCACGCCCAGCCCGGCCAGTGACAGCCCGTACCCGAGCATCGAGACGGCCACGAGCCGGCTGCGCGTCGAGGTGGAGCCGAGCGTGCCCAGGATGCCGGCGCCCACCACTGCGCCCGCCCCCAGCGAGCCTGCCAACACGCCGTAGGCGCCCGCTCCGACGTGGAAGACCTCGTCGGCCAGCACTGGCGCGAGCTGGAACACGGGGCCGCCGAAGAACCCGACCGCCCCGACGAGGAGCAGGGACAACGCGATCCCCGGGTGGCGGCTGATATAGCCCAGGCTCTCGCGGAACTGGGCCAGCACCCGGCCCTGCGGCCGGTCGGATTGGCGCGCCCGAGGACGGACCACGGCGAGTGCGCCCAGCACGGTCACATACGACAGGCCGTTGACCAGGAAGGCCCACGACGGGCCGAAGCGGACGAGGACGAAGCCACCGATGGCGGGCCCCAGCGCTCGCGCCCCGTTGAACTGGGCCGAGTTCAAGGTGATGGCGTTGAGCAGCGCCTCGCGGGGGACCAGCTCCGTGACGAACGCCTGCCACGACGCGATGGCGATGCCGAACACCGCGCCGTTCAGCGACACGAGCAAGACGAGCGTCCACGGTGTAGCCCGGTCCGTGACGAAGGCTCCCCACAGGGCGAACGCCACCAGCCCGGCCAGGGCCTGGCTGATGAGCAGCACCACCCGGCGGGGGAAGCGGTCGGCGATGGAGCCCGCCAGCGGGCCCATCAGCACGCTGGGCAGGAACTGCATGAAGGCGGCGAACCCGACCCACGAGGCGCTCTTCGTCTGCTGATAGAGGACGAACGGGACGGTGATGTTCTGCATCCACGTCCCGATGTTCGACACCAGCGCGCCCGCCCAGAACAGGGTGAAGTCCCGGTAGCGAAGCGCCTCCACCGCCTGGACCAGGCCTCGCCTGGGCGCGGGGGCGGCGGGAGCGACCATCTCTTCGACCCTATCCAGCCCCCCGCGTGTAGACACACAAGTTCAGGGCCGCGGGGCCGCGGGCCCGAGGCAGGGCGGCGGGGCCAGGGGCAGGCCCGACGGGTCCCGTTCTGGGGACGCTCAGTCCCGTATGGGACTGCGGATGCGTATCCACGACAGGGACCTGTCGCTTCGGCCCGGACCACCAATAGCCGTCGGTTCGATTGGCAACACCTCATAGACCCTTCACCTGTGATTTCCACAGGCACTGTCCCTGTGGAAACGCGGGGTGGTTCGTGGTCGTCGGCGTCGGGACAAGGCGCCTCTCACAGCGACAGGACGCGGACGTCGATGTCGAGTGCCTCGGCTGCGGCGGCAAGGAGCGGCGACTCGGTGGTCACGCGGATGCCAGCGTCGATCGACAGCGCGACGGCCACCGCCTCCGCGGTCAGGAAGTTGAGCCGCCTCCCCGCGTCGAGTCGCCGCAGGACCGGCATGACCCGGCGGCAGCGGCGTAGGTCCCGTTTCGGAGGAGGTTCATAACCGCGTCGCGCTCTTCCGGGGAGAGCGGCGACTGGACTCTTCGCGCACGTCGAGGCGGTTCTCGCGGCGCGAGGCGATGGTGTGTCGAATCCGCGCCACGACCGCATTGAAGTCATCCTCGAACGCAATCGGGTTGGTCGCCACAGCCAGAAGGAGAGGTCCTCAGCGGAAATGCGCTCACGGTTTCGTAGACATGGTGGTCGCGCTCCTACGCCGCAACTGGGCGCCCGAGTATCGAAGGGACGACGGGGCCGCGCACCCAGCGGGGACCGCGCGGGGCCGAGCGGCGCGCCGCGCGCGCCCCGCGGGCGTCAGGGGGCGGAGGCGGGTCCGGTGACCGTGTCCACGAACTGTCGGAACTGGGCGGCCAACTCGCCCGGGTGCAGCCGGTAGTGGGTGAACGACGGCGCCTCGATCAGCCGGCCGTCGGGCAGGCGCTCGGCCAGCTCGCGGGCGTCGTCGAACACGTGCAGCGGGTCGTTGCGGTGCCCCACGACCAGCGCAGGCATGGTCAGCCGCGCCAGCGTGGCCCGGTCCTCGGCCAGCGGCTCCTGGGCCAGCAGCCCGCGCAGCACGGCGGCGGCCACCCGCGGGTCCTGGCTGACCATGTCCCGGAAGGCGGCGGCCTCGGGCAGGCGCCGAGGCAGCGGCAGGCGGCCCACCGCCCGGGTCATCGGCCCCAGCGTCCGCCGCCCGTCCGCATACAGACGGGCCAGCGCGCCGAACGCGGGCCGCCCAAAGCGATGCCCCCGCAGCAGCACCGGCATCTCCAGGATCAGCCCCCGGCACCGCTCGGGTCGGGCCTGGGCATAGGCCAGGCCCACGTTGGCGCCCAGGGAAAGGCCGCCGATGACAGCGGACGAGATGCCGAGCGTGTCGAGCAGCCCGTCCACGTCGGCCACCAGCTCGGCCCAGGTGTAGCGGCCCGGATCGGTGGGCTTGGACGACTTGCCGTGCCCGTGCAGGTCGAGCAGCAGCACCCGGTAGTCGGGCAGCCGCTGGGCCACCCGCTCCATCAGCCGGTACGAGAACAGCAGCCCGTGCATGAGCACTACTGGCGGCCCGTCGGGCCTGCCCCGCTCGGCGTAGTGGAGGGTCAGGTCGTCGCGTTCGAACGTGGGCACCGGTGAGCCGCAGTCCTACCAGAGCGTGGTCGCGTAGCCGTGGTCGAGCCGGGCCTGCATCACGTCGGCCGTCAGCCCCGGCAGGGCGATGTGGTCGCTCAGCATGCAGGCGGGCGTGGGCATGCCCGCCCGGTCGGGCCAGCGCTCGGGCTGCCACACGTCGCCCCGGCGGAACGACTTGGCGCAATGGACGTAGGCCGCCTCCACCACCACGCCGATGGCCACGGACGGACGGCGGCCGTGGACCTCGCAGCGGTCGAGGACGTCGGGGTCCTGGACCACGAAGCCATGGCCGTTGACCCGCAGCGTCTCGTCGAGCCCGGGGATGACGAACAGCAGGGCGATGCCCGGGTTGGCGACCAGGTTGCGCAGGGAGTCGATGCGGTTGTTGCCGGCCAGGTCGGGCACGGCCAGCCGCCCGGCGTCGAGGACCTGCACGAAGCCGGGCGGGCCGCCCTTGGGCGACACGTCGCAGCGCCCGTCGGCGTCGGCCGTGCCGATCAAGACCAGCGGGGTGTGGGCGATGAAGGCCTGGCAGTTGTCGTCGAGCCCGTCGATCTGCTTGCGCACCGCCCCGGAGGAGGGCGGCCGGTACAGGTCTTGGAGCTCGGCCTCAGAGGTCACGACCTGGCGGAACACGGCGCAAGCGTGGCCGGGGGCCACGGGCCGGGGCAAGCCGGGCTCGCCGACCGGCACGGCGCAGCCGCCAAGACCAGGCCCGGAACCGGCGCCCGGCGAGCGCCCTAGGATGCCCCGGCGTGGCGCCCGCCAACCGCATCGGCGAGGCCCCCCGCACCGGGGGCGCCCTCGTCCCCCTCCGACCCCCGCCCGTCGAACCGGAGCCCGAGGCGTTCCGGCTCAGCGACGTCGACGAGTGGGGCCGCAGCGAGCGCATGCGGGAGCTGACCCGCCGCCTGTACAGCTTCTTCTACGACACCTGGTTCCGGGTGGAGTGGGAGGGCCTGGAGAAGATCCCCAAGACGGGCGGCGCCCTCATCATCGCCAACCACGCGGCCGCCATCCCGTCCGACGCGCCGGTGATCATGCACGGCATCGAAGAGGAGCTGGGCCGCCCGGTGTACGGACTGGCCGACTACCTCTTCCGGTCGGTGCCGGTGGTCGGGACGCTGTGGTCGCGCACCGGCGGGGTGCCCGCCCACCCCGAGAACGCCTACCGCCTCCTGCGCGAGCAGCAGCAGCTCGTGCTGGTCTTCCCCGAGGGCGGCAAGGGCCCGGGCAAGACGTGGGACCAGCGCTACCAGCTCCGCCGCTTCGGACGGGGCGGGTTCGTGGAGATCGCCATGCGGGCGGGCGTGCCCATCGTGCCCATCGCCGTGGTCGGCGCCGAGGAGTCGATGCCCATCCTCTTCAAGCTCCCCAGCATGGCCAAGGCCCTCGGCCTGCCCTACTTCCCGGTGACGGCCAACCAGTTGGTCTTCGGCCCGGTGCTCGGCAGCGTCTTGTACTTCCCGACCAAGTTCAAGCTCCGGGTGCTCGACCCCGTCACCTTCGACGTGCCCCCCGACCAGGAGCGGTACTCGAAGAGCCGGATCATGGAGGAGGCCGAGGCCATCCGCGTCGACCTGCAAGAGACGCTCTACGACATGCTCCGCAAACGCAAGAGCGTGTGGTTCGGCTGATGGGCCGGCGCGTCCTCATCACCGGGCTCGGCACCTTTTGGGGGGGCCGGGTGGCACAAGCCCTCGAGGACGACCCCAACGTCGACGTCATCGTCGGCCTCGACCGCTTCGAGCCGACTGTGCCGTTGCAGCGCACCGAGTTCGTGCGGGCCGACCAGAGCTACTCGATCCTCTCCCGCATCGTGAAGGCCACCAAGGTCGACACGATCCTGCACACCTTCCTGGTCGTCGACTCCAGCCAGATGAGCGGCCGGACCCTTCACGAGATCAACGTCATCGGCACCATGAACCTGCTGGCCGCGGCGGGCGCGGCCGACAGCAGCGTGCGCCACCTGGTGGTGAAGTCGTCCACCCTGGTTTACGGCTCGTCGTATCGCGACCCGACGTGGTTCCGGGAGGACACGCCGCGCGTGGGCTCGGTCAAGACGCGCGTCGAGCGGTCGCTGCTCGAGGTCGAGGGCTACATCCGCGACTTCGCCGAGGACAACCCGCACGTCACCGTCAGCCTCCTGCGCTTCGCCAACGTGCTCGGCACCGACATCGTCACGCCGCTGTCCAAGGCCCTCGACCTGCCCCTCGTCCCCCAGATCTTCGGCTTCGACCCCCTCATGCAGTTCGTGGAGGAGGACGACGTGGTCCGCTCCATCAACTTCGTCATGCGCAACGAGCTGCCCGGCATCTACAACGTGGCAGGCGACGGGCGGCTGCCCTGGAGCGAGGTCGTCGGCATCTGCGGCAAGCGCACGTTCCCGCTGCCGCCCCTGCTCACCGGCATGGCCACCGGCCCCCTCGGCCGGGCCAAGGTCCTCGACCTCCCGCCCGAGAGCCTGTCGCTGCTGCGCTACGGCCGTGGCGTGGACAACCGCAGGCTCAAGCAGCGGGGCTTCTCCTACCGCTACTCGTCGGCGGGCGCGGTCGAGAGCTACGCCCAGGCCAGCAGGCTGGGCCACACGGTGGGCAACAGCAGGCCCGCCTACAAGTACGAACGGGACGTCGAGCTGTTCCTGCGCCGCTCCCCCGCCGTCGTGCGCGACGAGTGAGCAGCCTGCGCGTCGACGTCGACCCGGCCGGCGTCGCCACCCTGACCCTTGACGACCCCGAGCGCCGCAACGCCCTCACCGGCCCCTTGGTGGCCGACATGGTGGCCGCCTTCGACGACTTCGAGTCGCGCCCGGCCGACGTGCGGGCCGTGGTCGTCACCGGCGCGCCGCCTGCGTTCTGCGCGGGCGCCGACCTCGGCCATCTGGGCGACGCGGCCGAGGCGGGCCTGCGGTCCATCTACGAGGGCTTCCTGCGCGTGGCCCGCTCGCCCCTGCCCACCATCGCCGCGGTCAACGGCGCCGCGGTGGGGGCGGGCATGAACCTGGCCCTGTGCTGCGACGTGCGGGTGGCCGGGGCGTCGGCCCGGTTCGACACCCGCTTCCTCCAGTTGGGCCTGCACCCGGGTGGCGGGCACACGTGGATGCTGCAACGGGCGGTCGGGCCTCAGGCGGCCAAGGCCATGGTGTTGTTCGGCCAGATCCTCAACGGCGAGGAGGCGGCCCGGCGGGGCCTGGCCTGGTCGTGCGTCGACGATGCCGAGCTGCTCCCCACCGCCCGCGCCATGGCCCAGGCCGCAGCCGACGCGCCGCCCGAGCTGTCGCGGCGGGTGAAGCAGACCCTTCAGGAGCTAGCCGCGGTGGACAGCCACGACCAGGCGGTCGACGTGGAGATCGCGGCCCAAGTGTGGAGCCTCAAGCAGCCCTTCTTCGCCGAGCGCCTGGCCGCCCTCAAGGCCAAGATCACCAGCCGCTGACCCGCCCCGCGGCAAGCGTGAAGGGGCGCGGGGACAGCCGCACCTACAGCTACAGCTAGAGCCAGAGCTTGGCGTAGCGCTCCCGCCGCTCCTCCCACTCCTCGGCCGTGAGGGCGAAGCGGATGTGGTCCTCCCACACGCCGTTGATCTTCAGGTAGCGCAGCGCCGTCCCCTCGTCCCGCAGGTCCAGCTTCTCGGCCACCCGCCGGGACGCGCCGTTGCGGGGGATGACCGACACCTGCACCCGGTGCAGCTCCAGCTCCTCGAAGGCGAAGCGGAACAGCACCGCCGCGGCCTCGGGCGTGTACGAGTTGCCCGCCAGGGCCTCGTCCACCCAGTAGCCCACGTAGGCGTTCTGGAACGGGCCCCGCTGGATGCCCGACAGGTTGATCTCCCCGCCGAAGCGCCCGTCCACGAACACGCCGAAGCCGAAGCCGGTTCCCATCTGCCGCTCCCGGTCCCGGGCCCCGCAGCGGGCGGCGAAGGCCCGTGGGTCCTCCACCACGTCGGGCGCGCCGGGCATGGGCGTGGGCTCCCACTTGGTGAGCCACTCTCCGCAGCGCCTGCGCACCTCCCGCCACTGGTCGAAGTCCGACGAGCCGAGGGGGCGCAGCGTCACCCGCCGGCCGTGCAGCTCCACGGAAAGCGCACGCATCACGTAGCCGACCTCACGGCCTCGACGGTGGAAGGGTCCTCGAGCGACGACAGGTCCCCAGGATCGCGCCCGGTGACCACGGCCCGCACGGCGCGGCGCAGGACCTTGGCGTTGCGGGTCTTGGGCAGCGCGGTGGTGAAGCGCACGGCCGAGGGCTTGAACGACTTGCCCACCCCGTCGGCCACCAACTGCGACAGCTCGGCCCGCAGCTCGTCGGAGCCCGCAACCCCAGCCCCCAGCACCACGAAGCACCACAGCGCCTCGCCCTTGGTCTCGTCGGGGATGCCCACCGCCGCGGCCTCGACCACCGACGGGTGCGACACCAGCACCGACTCCACCTCGGCCGGCCCCAGCCGCTTGCCCGCCACCTTGATGGTGTCGTCGCTGCGGCCGTGGAGGAACCAGTCGCCGTCCTCGTCCACCGACGCCCAGTCCCCGTGCACCCACACGTCGGGCCACCGGCTCCAGTACGTCTCGATGTACCGCTCGGCGTCCTGGTAGAGCCCGCGGGTCATGCCCGGCCACGGCGCCGTGCACACCAGCTCGCCCACCTGGCCCTGCACCGACGCGCCAGAGTCGTCGTACACGTCGACCGCCATCCCCAGCGACGGCCCGCCCAGGGACATGGGCTTGAGCGGCTGCACCGGATGGGGCGACAAGAAGCACGCCCCCACCTCGGTCCCGCCCGACAGGTTGATGATCGGGCACCGGCCACCGCCCACCACGTCGAAGAACCAGCGCCACGGGTCCTCGTTCCACGGCTCGCCCGTGGACCCCAGCACCCGCAGCGACGACAGGTCGTGCCCCTTCACCGGCCCGTCGCCATGGGGCATCAGGGCCCGGATCAGCGTGGGGCTGATCCCCAGCGCGGTGACGCCGTGCCGCTCCACGAGCGACCACAGGCGATCAGGCGAAGGCCAGTCGGGCGCACCTTCGTACAAGGCCAGCGTGGCCCCGTTGG
>DASYMT010000480.1:0-2561 GCA_036008925.1 Acidimicrobiales bacterium
CTCGGGGTTGATGGGCTCGCCCACCGAGCCGAGCAACCGCAGGCTCGACATGTCGTGGGCCTCGGGGTACTGGTTGCCCCACTTCATGAAGGTGCGGATGGCGGTGGGCGCGGTGTAGAGGATGGTGACGCCGTACTTCTCGATCAGCGACCACCAGCGGTCCTTGTCGGGGAAGTCGGGGGTGCCCTCGTACATCACGCTGGTGGCCCCGTTGGCCAGCGGGCCGTAGACGATGTAGCTGTGGCCGGTGACCCAGCCGATGTCGGCCGCGCACCAGTAGACGTCTGTGTCGGGGTGGAGGTCGAAGACGTACTTGTGGGTGAAGGCGACCTGGGTGAGGTAGCCGCCCGTGGTGTGCATGATGCCCTTGGGCTTGGCCGTGGTGCCCGACGTATAGAGCAGATACAGCAGGTCCTCTGAGTCCATGCGCTCGGGCTCGCACTTGGGGAAGGCGTCGGCCATCACGTCGTGGTACCAGTGGTCCCGGCCTTCGGTCATCTGCACGTCGTTGTTCGTGCGCCGGACCACGACGACGTCGGTGATGCTCGGCGTGTCGGCCAGGGCCACGTCGACCGCGGGCTTCAGCGCAGTGACCGCGCCCCGGCGGTTGCCCCCGTCGGCGGTGACGAGCACCTTGGCCTCGGCGTCGTTGATGCGGTCGCGCAAGGCGTCGCTGGAGAAGCCGCCGAACACCACCGAGTGGGCCGCGCCGATGCGGGTGCAGGCCAGCATGGCGATCGGCAGCTCGGGGATCATCGGCATGTAGATGGCGACGCGGTCGCCCTTCTGCACACCCAGCCCCTTGAGCACGTTGGCGAACTTCTGCACCTCGTTGAGCAGCTCCGCATAGGTGATGGTGCGGGCGTCGCCGGGCTCGCCCTCCCAGTGGTAGGCGACCTTGTCGCCCCGGCCCGCGGCCACGTGGCGGTCGAGGCAGTTGTAGGACACGTTGAGCCTGCCGCCGATGAACCACTTGGCGAAAGGCAGCTTCCATTCGAGGATGGTGTCCCAGTCGTCGTACCAGTCGAGGAGCTCGGCCGCCTGCCGGGCCCAGAAGCCCTGCCAGTCCTCCTCGGCCTCGTCGTAGATCCCCCGGTTGGTTACGAGCGCTTCCTTTTTGAAGCCGTCGGGCGGCGGGAAGGTCCGCTCTTCGAGGTAGTACGCCTCGATCGCCGCTGGTGCGCCTGCCTGCGCCTCGTCCTCAGCCATGCCCGGAGCCTAGATGGCAGGCGTCTGACGAGGGCGCGGCGAACCAAGGGGCATGCGGGCGATTCGGGTTCTGGCGGGTGTGCTGCTGGTGGCAGGCTTGGCCGTGGTGGTGCCGGGGCCCGCCAAGGGGTTCTTCCCCTATCAGCCCGAGACGTACTTCGTGGGCGCCGCCGCACGGGACATCACGCCCGCGGGCCAGACCCGCCTGGGCGGGTTCGGGCTGGGCGACGGGTCGGTGCTTCCGTCGGTGGTCGTCGGGCCTGGGCACGTGGGCTCGCCCGGGTCGCAGCGCATCGGCGTGCGGGCTCTGGTGGTGGACGACGGAGGCGGGTCGCCCGTCGTGATTGCCGACATCGAGACGCAGGGCATGTTCGCGGCCTACAAGGGCGGGGCCTACGGGCTGTCCGACATCGCCGCCGCGGTATCGGCGGCGCGGCCCGGGTCCGGCCTCCAGCCGGACCACATGATCCTGGCCTCCGACCACACCCACTCGGGGCCCGACACCATCGGCGCGTGGGGCTTCGTGCCCGACTCCTACATGGAGAGGATCAAGCAGGCCGCGGTGGAGGCAGTGGTAGCCGCCTACGACAGCCGGGTGGAGTCGACCATGTGGGTGGGGCGGTCGAAGGCGTTCGACCTCGTCTACAACCAGAACTGCACCCAGGCGCTGAACCAGGACCCCGACGCCGTCTACACCGGGCCCGAGGTGTGCAACCTGCCCGACCAGGACGTCAAGGACGCCTACGTGCGGGTGCTCCAGGCCCGGGCCGTGGCCGACGGTTCGCCGGTGGCCACGCTGGTGTCGTACAACGCGCATTCGACCCTGGGCGGGGCCGACGGCATCCACGGCGACTGGCCGCAGTTCCTGTCCGACCGCATGGCGGCCGAGCTGGGCGGCGTGGGCATCGGGATGGAGGGCGCCATCGGCCGCATCCAGCCCTGCCGGCCCCAGTGCTCGTTTACAAACCCGGCCCAGTTCGGGGGCGCCACCGACCGGCGGTCTGCGTACCTGAACGCGCTGATGTCGCATGTGCGGGCCTCGCTCGACTCGGCTGTGCGGGTGACCGGCGTCGTGACGGGGACGCAGCGCCTCATCCGGGAGCCGGTCACCGACCCGGCCGTGCTGGCTTTGTTCGCGGGCGGCTCGCGGGTCGGCGCCGAGCTGCGGCGGTCGCTGGCCAGCCCGTGGATGGCAGGGCCGACCATCGGCACGCCGGTGTCGAGCATCGCCATCGGGCGGGTGCTGGTTTCGGGCTACCCGGGCGAGGCCTACCCCAACATCGACGTGGGCGTGGCGGAGGCGGTGTCGGGCCTGCTGGAGAACATCCCGCTGGGCCTGGCCAACGACCAGG
>DASYMT010000481.1:0-1955 GCA_036008925.1 Acidimicrobiales bacterium
CCCCGAGCCCGCATGATCTCCTTGTCCCGCTCGTGCAGGGCCGAGCACGTCACCGCGAACACGAGCAGCGACGCCAGGGCGATGAGGAACGGCGGGAAGCGCACGCTGCCCAGGTCCCGAACCATGATCAGCGTGGTGACGGGCTTGGTGGGGTCCGGCTTGAGGTCGGCGGTGGCGCAGGTGGGAGGGCCGGTGCAGATCACCGGCTGGACCTGGGCCACGGCGTAGTGCGTCGAATGCCGCAGGGTGAACTTGTGGCGCCCGATCTTGAACAGGTAGTTGTCGCCGCCCTTCTCGTAGGCGTTCACCACCACGTAGTCGACCGTGGCCTTGAACGGCGATCCGAAGCGGGCCACCTGCTCGGGCGTGGGCGGCTTGGCCTCGCCGTGGGCGGGCGCCGCGCTGCTCGGCACCAGGATGCGGTCGGCCGCCGACTGGACGTCGCCCCGCTTGGGGTTGGACGGGTCCAGCACCTTCCAGCCGTTGGGGAAGTCGCTCATGGCGTCGACCGTGACCCGGGACTGGAGCGAGCCGGTGATCAGCTCCTTGGGCTTCCAGGACGGCTCCCGCCCCTTGAGGCCGATGCCGAACACCATCCAGACGATCCCCATGATCGCCAGCCAGCCCGACAGGCCCGCCACGGCCAGCAGGAAGCCGAGCCGGGGACCTGAGTTGGTGGCCAGAAGCAGGTAGACGCTGCCGGGGAGGATGAGGATGGCGGTGAGGACGATGAGGGCGCCGCGGATCTGCGGGTCCCACTGCAAGGCGGCCAGAAGGAGGTGCATCACAGGCTCCGCTCGTAGTCGACGATGGCGGCGATCTGCTCGGGGGTCAGCATCTGGGCGAAGCCCGGCATGCCGCCGCCCTCGTTGCCGCCCACGCCCCGCGAGCCGTAGGGCTTGCCGTACTCGGTGCCCGCGCCCACGAAGTCGAGGTGGTCCTCGCGGTTGGGGAACTGCCGAAGGGTGCTGCCGTCGAGCAGGCTCGGCCCGAAGGCGCCGCCCGCCGTCTTCTCCGGCTCGTCGTAGGCCCAGCCCTTGGTGTGGCAGCGGGAGCAGAAGGCGTCGAACAGCTTGGCCCCGTTGAGTCCGAAGTTCTTGAGGTTGTCCTGCTGCACCTGCTTGGCCGAGAGCTGGATGCTCTTCAGGTACTCGACCAGGTCGAGGATCTGCTGGTCGTTCATGGGCCCGCCGCCGAGCACGCCCCACGCGGGCATCGGGGTGTTGGCCCGGCCGTACACGAGGATGGTGCGCACCTCCTCGGGCGAGAAGCGCAGCAGCACGGTGTTGAGGGCGGGCGCCTTCCACTGGACCTGCCGGGGCGGCGCGTCCTTGTTCACCGGGTCCGAGATCGTGAACCGGGCCACGCCGCCCTCACCCTTGGGGCCGTGGCAGTTGGCGCAGCCGAAGTGGGCGCCGTGCTCCTTCGACTCGGTGGGCTGAAAGAGCTGGAACCCGCGGGTGATGGCCCGGTTCTCGAAGCCGGTCACCGCGCCGGCCTGTCGGCTCGGCTCCTTGGCCCAGTACAGCGGCAGGCCCACCGCGATGATGCCGAGGGTGGCGAAGGCGAAGAGCTGGGCCTTCTCCAGCTTGCGGCCCTCCAGCTCCTCGTCGTTCAGGTAGGGCTTGCGGTTGGGGGCCAGCTCGATCTCGGCCCCCACCGGCGGGCTCTCGCGCCGCTTGAGGTGCAGCGCGATGTAGATGAACGCGCCGACCACCGTGAGGATGGCGACGCCGACGCCCAGCTTCTGCTGGGCGGTTGCGGCAAGAAACAAGCTCACGTTCGCTCCGTCGATTCAGTCACGTCGCCGATCACGCGCAATGCGGCCCCTCGGCCTGCTGGCCCGTGGTGCTGATGCCGATGGGCGGGCCCTGGACGACCTGCTTGGTGTCGACGACCACGAAACCGCCCTCGACGCTGACGCCGAAGCGGTCGAGGCCGCGCGGCGCGGGGCC
>DASYMT010000482.1:0-3544 GCA_036008925.1 Acidimicrobiales bacterium
AAGCCGGTGGCGCCGGTGACCAGGATGCGCTTGCCCGCCAGGCCCTCTCGGATCATCGACCCCACTGTCTACCAAATGGTAGAGAAGGGGTGTGACCAGCCTGCCCAGGACCGACGAGCGCATCGTCGACGCCGCCCTCCAGTCGTTCGGCACCCGGGGCTTCGACGGCACCTCGCTGGACGACATCGCCCTGCTGTTGGGGGTCCGCAAGCAGACGATCCTGTACTGGTTCTCGAGCAAGGACGCCCTGCTGGCCGCGGTGATCGACCGCTCGGCCGGGGAGCTGGCCTCCGTGCTGGAGCGCACGCTCGACCGGGCGGGCGGGGGCTGGCCCCGGGTGGTCGCCATCGTCAACGCCGTGTTCCGGGTGGCGGCCCGGCGGCCCGAGTTGTTGGGCCTGGTGCGCGAGGTCAGCAGGCTGGGGCCGCCCGCCTCGACCCGGCTGCTCGACGCCTTGGCTCCGCTGATGGGCCGGGCCACCGGGTTCCTGGAGGCGGAGATGCAGGCCGGGCGGATGCGGCGGCAGGACCCGCGGGTGGTGCTGCTGGCCGCGTACTCGGCTGTGCTGGGGCTGGCGACGGAGGTCGAGGTGCTGCGGGCGCTGGGCTTCGACCCCACGGCCCGGGACCTGGTGCGCCGCCGCAAGCAACTGCTGGAGTTCCTGCGCTCCGCCCTCGGCGCTCTGGAGGAACCGGCGGCGTCCTAGCCCCGCGCCGCCCCCGCCCCTCTCGGTCTGGAGGACGGGGCGCGTGGATTCGGCGCGGTATGTCCTCCAGAGCGGGTTAGCGGCGGCGGGTCGAGGGGGGCGTGTAGCGCTTGGACGCCTTGGGGCCGCTCGGGGACTCGGCTGAAGCGCCCGAGCGACCGCGGCCCCGGCCCGTCCGGCCTGCCTGGCGGGCGGTCCGGCGCTCGGCCATCTTGGCGTCCCGGGCCCGGCGCCGCTCCTCGATCTCCTCGGGCGAGGGCTTGCCCCGGAACCACAGCCACATGCCGAGCACGAGGAACGGCCCGCCCACCACCCACGCCCCCTCCCACGGGCCGAAGGCGATGAGGAACACGGCGAATCCGGTGAGGATACGGCTGCCCCGCCGGGCGGCGACGACGAGGAACGCGGCCATCACCAGGCCGATGACGGCCCGGGTCACCGGCACCGGCTCGAACAGCCCGCCCACGTTCAACGCCAGGGCGAACACCGCGGCCACCGCCGCCGCGTACAGCGACAGCCGCCGCTCCAGGTCGTCGAGCGGCTTCACCGGCCACCGCCCTCAAGCCCGACGAGCAGCCACGGCCGCACCACCGCCCACCCGTCCTCGGGACGGCCCCACTCCAGATGCACCTCGACTGCCTCCTCCGGGCCGAACGGCTCGTCGCCCACGTCCTTGATCACCGCGGCCTCGACCGACCGCTCCTCCAACGCCTCCCGCAGCCCGAAGGCCACCGCGGCCACCATCACGCCGGTCGCCGAGAGCCGCCGCCACGACCCGAGCGACCCGAGCGACCCGACCGACCCGAATACCGCGCCTGCCGCCACGGGCCAACGCTACCGTCGCCCACCGTGCAACCCGACCTCGACCTGGCCGCCCGCTCCCGCGCCGCCGCCGCCCTGCGCCGGCTGGGGCACGCCATCGTGGGCCATCACGTCGACCCCGCCCTGCTCGGGACCGTGGCCTCCCACGTGGAGGCGTGGCTGCCCGAGCTGGAGCAGGCCCCGGCCCGAAGCCGGCCCGTCGACGACATGAAGCGCCGCCTGTACGACCCGCCCGAGCCCGAGGACCCCAACACGCTCGACCACTTCCCCGACTGCGTGGTGTCGGGGCCGGCCAACCCCATGGGCATCGCGGTCAGGCTGCACCGGGAGGGCGACGACGCCGTGGCCCGGGTCAGCCTCGGCGCCGCCTTCGAGGGCGCCCCGGGCCGGGCCCACGGCGGGATCGTGGCCGCCGTGTTCGACGACACCATGGGCCTGGTCCTCAAGGTCATCGCCACCCCGGCCTACACGGGCGAGCTCACCGTGCGGTACCTGGCCCCCACGCCGGTGGGCGAGGAGCTCGAGTTCCGGGCCCGCCTGGCCCGCCGGGAGGGGCGCAAGCTGTTCATGGAGGCCGAGGCCACTGCCCTGGGGACCGGCCGCCGGATCGCCACCGCCCGGGCCGTGTTCATCGCCATCGAGTGGCGTCGACCCGATGACCCGATCACCGATGAGATGACCCGATGACCCACCCGTACTGGCCCTTCTTCGACCTGCGGGTCTGCACCCCCCGCCTGGAGCTGCGCTACCCGGACGACCACGACGTGACGGAGGTGATGTCCCTCGCGGCCCGGGGCATCCACCCGCCCGACTTCATGCCCTTCGGGGTGCCGTGGACCCGCTTCGACAACCTGGAGCGACAGGGCATGCAGTTCCACTGGCGGGCCCGGGCCGACCTCACGCCCGAGCACTGGGACCTGCCGCTGGTCGCGGTGGTCGACGGCGTGATCGTCGGCACCCAGAGCGTGAGCGCCAAGGACTTCGCCGTCGCCCGCACGGTGGGCACCGGCTCGTGGGTGGGCCAGGCCCATCAGGGCCAGGGCATCGGCAAGGAGATGCGGGCCGCCGTGCTGCACCTGGCCTTCGAGGGCCTGGGGGCGCAGACCGCGACCAGTGGTGCCTTCGTCGACAACGCCGCGTCGATCGCCGTGTCCCGCGCCCTGGGCTATGAGGACGACGGCTTCGAGGTGCACGCCCGTGACGGCCAGGCCGCCCGCCAGGTGCGGTTCCGCCTGGAGCGGGCGGAGTGGGAAGCCCGGCGCCGCCACGACATCGTCATCGAAGGACTGGAGCGGTGCCTTGGCGCGCTCGGTCTTGGAGGTTCGTGAACGCGGCCAGCAGCAGCGCGCACACCGCGCCGCCCGCCACCACGGTGGTGATGTTGGTGCGGTCGGCGATGGCGCCGCCGAGGAACGTGCCGAGCGGCACCGTCCCCCCGAAGCCCATGATCCAAAGGGCCATGACCCGGCCCCGCACCGCGTCGCCGAGGTTGGACTGGAGATGGGTGGACAAAGCGGTGACGCTGGTGAAGTAGGTGAGGCCGACCACGAAGACCACCGGGTAGGCGGGCACCACACTGCGCAACAGCGAGAAGCCCAACAAAGCCAGGCCGAACAGGGCCAGGCCCAGTCGGACCAGGCGGGGCTTCGACCGGTGTACGAGCACCGTCCCCACCGACACCGCGCCGGTGGCCGCGCCCAGCCCGAAGCAGGCGTAGAGCCAGCCATAGGGCGCGCTGTCCACGTCGATGCCCAGGTTCTGGCCCGCCACCACGGGCATGAGGCCGATGAAGGGGAGGCAGAAGAACGAGAGCAGCGCGATGGTGAGCAGGCAGCGCCCCACGACACGGTCCCGGCGGGCGACGGCGAAGCCCCCGACCAGCCTGCGCCAGCCCTGCACCGCGGCCTCGGCCGCCTTGACCGGCGGGGGGTGCACAGCCAGCAGGGTGGCGATGGCGAACAGGTAGGTGAGGCCGTTGATGACGAACACGCCCGTGGCGCCCACCCGGGGGAAGAG
>DASYMT010000483.1:0-4104 GCA_036008925.1 Acidimicrobiales bacterium
CTACGACCGTCTCGATGAGATGAAGACGGCCGTGGCTGAGCGCATCCAAGAGGTCCTGCAACAGCGGGGCGGCACGTTTCAGGCCGTCACCGAACGGGACATCGTGGTCCGAACCGGCCTGCAACGCCTCGAACAGCTCGAAATCGGCCGCGAATCGCTGGTCTTCGGCCGCATCGACGAGGAGGCGGGCGACGCCTTCCACATCGGCCGACTGGCCGTGTCGGCCAAGGACGGCGACCCGCTGGTGGTCGACTGGCGGGCCCCGGTGGCCGAGCCCTTCTACCGGGCGACGGGGCGCCACCCCATGGGCCTGGTCCGCCGCCGCCACTTCGCCACCGAGGGCCGCCGCCTGGTGGGCATGGAGGACGAGGTCTTCGCCGACATGGCCGGGGGCGAGGGGGGCCACGACGGCCTGGTCGGCTCGGGCGCGCTGCTGGCCGCCCTGGAGCGCAGCCGCTCAGGCTCCATGCGCGACATCGTGGCCACCGTCCAGAAGGAGCAGGACGAGGTCATCAGGGCCGAGCTGCCCGGCGTGCTGGTGGTCCAGGGCGGGCCGGGCACGGGCAAGACGGCGGTCGCCCTCCACCGGGCCGCCTACCTCCTCTACACCCACCGCTTCCCGCTGGAGCGCCAGGGCGTCCTGGTGGTCGGCCCCAACCCGCTCTTCCTCCGCTACATCGACCAGGTCCTGCCCTCCCTGGGCGAGACGGGCGTGGCCCTCACCACCGTCGAGGGCCTCGTGGCCGACGTGCGGGCCACCGGCACCGACCGGCCCGAGGCGGCCCGGGTCAAGGGCGACAGCCGCATGGCCCGCGTGGTGGCCCGGGCCGTGCGCGACCGCCAGCGCCCCCTGCGCAGGCCGGTGGACGTGGGCTTCGGCGGCGTCGTCCTGCACCTCAGCCCGGCCCTGACCGAAGAGGTGGTGGCGGGGGCCCGCCGCCGGGCCGGGCCCCACAACTCGCGCCGCCGCTTCGTCGAGGCGCTGTTGCGGAGGAAGCTGCACCAGCAGTTCCTCGACCTCATCGAGCGCCAGCGCCGCACCGGCGTGCGCGCCCCCAAGGGCGAGGAGGAGGTCGACACCACCGACGTCGACCTGTGGCGCGAGGTCCGGCGCGACCCCGGCGTGGCCGAGGCCCTCGACCGCATGTGGCCCATCCTCACCCCCCAGGAGCTGCTGCACGACCTCTACGGCGCCCCCGCCCTGCTGCAACTGGCGGGCCGGGGCGTGCTCGAAGAGGCCGAGGCCGCCGCCCTGCACCGCCCCCGCAGCACCACCCTCGACGAGATCGCCTGGACGGCGGGCGACATCCCCCTGCTCGACGAGGCCAGGGTGGCCCTCGGCACCAAGCGGGCGTCGAGCGGCGAGGAGGGCGAGATCCGCAATTACGGCCACATCGTGGTGGACGAGGCCCAAGACCTCACCCCCATGCAGCTCCGGATGCTGGCCCGCCGCTCGCTCTCCGGCTCCATGACCGTGGTGGGCGACATCGCCCAGGCCACCGGCCCCCGGGCCCCGGCCGACTGGAACGACATCACCAAGCACCTCCCGGCCCGTCGCCCGCCCCGGGTGGTGGAGCTCACCATCAACTACCGCACGCCCGCCGAGATCATGGACCTGGCGGGCCGGGTCCTGGCCGTGGCCGCCCCCCATCTGCGCCAGCCCCGCTCGGTCCGCTCCACCGAGACCCCGCCCATGCGCGTCGCCGTCGGCCGGGCCGACCTGCCCAGGCGGGTGGCCGAGATCGCGGTGGCTGAGTCGGAGAAGGTGGCGGGGGGGACGGTGGCCGTCATCGCCCCGGCCTCGCTGGTGTCCGAGCTGTCGAGCGCCAGCGACGTCTTCGGCGACCCCGACCGCACCGGCCTGGAGGCGCCCATCACCCTGGTCCCGGTGGGCGTGGTGAAGGGCCTGGAGTTCGACTCGATCGTGGTGGTGGAGCCCGACCGCATCGTGGCCGAGTCGCCCCAGGGCCTGCGGGCCCTCTACGTGGCTCTGACCCGGGCCACCAAGCGGCTCACCGTGGTCTACTCGGAGGGACTGCCCGCCCCGATCCGCTGAGCCGGGTGAGCCAGTGAGCCGGGTGAGCCGGGTGAGCCGGTGTCGCTAGTTGAGCGAGCTGAGCTGAGCCCGCTTGGGCGACGAGGCCGACAGCCGGGCCTTGAAGTCCGAGCCCGCCGCCACCGCGGCCACGTAGGCGGCCTTGCGCTTGGCCACCCGGGGGCTCTCCTCGGTGGGCAGGGTGAAGGTGTCGGGGTCGAGCTGGGACACGATGCCGTCCTTGAGCATGGCCACCGCCTCGGAGCGCATCTGGGAGATGCGGCTGGGGGACACGCCGAGCTCGTCGGCCAGGTCCTGCATGGGCCGCTCTTCGAAGAAGTAGCCGACCACCACATGGCGCAGGCGCTGGGGCAGGGCGGCCACCGCGTCGATCAGGTAGGCCCGGCGCTCACGCTCGAGGAGCACGGCGTCAGGACTGTCCTCGTCGGCGGGCAGCAGGGTGTCTGCGCCCGCGTCGGCCACGATCGAGTCGTAGTTCAGGACGACCGAGCGGTGGACGTCGCCGGTGATGGCCTCGATGGCCGTGGCCTCCATGCCGATCTTCCCGGCCACCTCGGCGGTGGTGGGGACGCGGCCGAGGCTGTTGGTGAGCTCGTCGTGGGCGGCCAGCAGGCGGCGGGCCTTGGAGCGGACCGAGCGGCTGGCCCAGTCCCGGCTGCGCAGCTCGTCGAGCAGCGCGCCGCGGATGCGGGCCTGGGCGTAGTGGTCGAAGCGGCAGTCGCGGGTGTCGTCGAAGCTGCGGGCGGCCTGGGCCAGTCCGGACATGGCGGCCGAGATCAGCTCGTCGCGGGGAACGTGGCGGGGGAGGCGGGCGGCCATCTGGGTGACGGCGAAGTCGACGAGGGGGAGGTGGCCCCGGACCAGCCGGTCCTCCTTGACCCGCTGCGCGGCCACGGCCGCACTCTCCGCATCGAATCCGACCCCGTCCCCACCGGCGTTGTTCCGCATGTGGAGAATGTCGGATATTTCGGGGGTCCAGCGCATCGGCCGCGCGGTTGATTTCCGCCGGCCGCGTCCCCCGGATTGGGGATGGCTGCGTCCCCCGATGGGACTAGCCCGCGTCAGATCGCGGCAGGCCAGAGGGCGTTTTGCCGCCCAAGTAGCATGCGCGCGTGGCGAACGGCGTTCCGACCGCGATCGTGGTCGACGAGTGGCCGCTTGTCCGTCTTGGTATCGGCCAGGCGCTGCGCAGCATGAGCATTCGGGTGGTGGCCGAGCTGGGCGGGGCGGCCGACGCGGCCCGTCTGGTGGCCGAGCACGGCGCCGGGTGGGTGCTCCTCGGCACCTTCCGGGACCTGGCCCCGGCCGACGCGGTGCGCCGGGTGCTGGCCGTCGACCGGCCCCCCCGGGTCGTGGTGCTGCTCGACCACGTCAGCCGCGACCTGCTGGCCTCGCTGCTGTCGCTCGGCGTGGACGCCCTGTTGGTGCGGTCGGTTGGGCCCGAGGAGCTGGCCGGCGCCATCGGCCGGGTCGACAAGGGCGAGCGGGTGGTGGCGCCCTCGCTGCTGCCGCTCTTGGTCGGCGTGCTGGGGACCACGGGCGACGGGCCCGAGGGGGGTGGGCCGGGCTTCGGGCCGGACGACGGGTCGCTGACCCGCAAGGAGCTGGAGGTGCTCACCCGGCTGGCCGACGGGCGGTCGAACAAGGAGATCGCCGACGCCCTCTTCGTGGCCCCGGCCACGGTCAAGACCCACCTGGCCCACATCTACACCAAGCTCGGCGTGGCCGGTCGGCAGGAGGCGGTGGCCCGGGCCGTGGAGTTGGGCCTGCTGCGGTAGGGATTCTCGGGGAGTTCGGGGGCAACCCTCAGCCCGAGGGAGCACAGGCCGATGCTCAATCTGGATGACCATCCAGGACTTCTCCGAGGTGCTGTTCCAAGAGCGGCGTGTGCTCGAGCTGCTCTTGTTCAAGCTGGAGGAGGAGCAGCTCCTGTTGGAGATGGGCCGCTCCCGCTGGCTGGCGCTGGCCAGCCGCGAGGTGGAGACGGTGCTCGACGAGCTCAACAAGGTGGAGCTGGCCCGGTCGGTGGCGTTCGCGGGCGTGGCCCC
>DASYMT010000484.1:0-1878 GCA_036008925.1 Acidimicrobiales bacterium
CTCGCCTTCGCCCGGGCCGTGGCCCGCAGCCGCACCGAGGAGATCGGCGTGATGAACCTGTTCTTCCTCGACCACAGCGCCCCCCGCCCCGTGCGCCGCAGCCTGCTCGGCAGCCTGGCCGTCCAAACAGCCACTGCCATCGCGGTGGCGGCCCTGCGCCCCAACACCAGCCTGGCCTTCGGCATCCTTGTGCCCGTCTACGGCCTGGCCCTCACCGGCCTCTACGGCGCCCGCCACGGCGTGTTCCCGCCCCGTCGCAAGTAACCTCCCGGCCCGTGCGGTGGATCGTGCTGCTCCTCGGACTCGAGTTCCCCGCCCTCTTGGCCCTGCTGGACTGCACCAACCGCCCGGACGAGCACTTTGCGGGCGGGGCCCCCGACAAGAAAGGCTGGAAGCGCTGGCTGCTCATCGCTGTGGCCACCGCGTGGATCGGGGTGGGCGACGGCATCGTGCTGGGCTACTACTACGCAGTCGTCCGCCGGAACACGCCGGCACGACCCTGAGGGAGCTATGTCCGACAAGGCGACCGAGAAGATGGTCATGCGGGCCGACCCCGACCGTCTCTACCAGACCGTCCTCGACTTCGAGCGGTACCCCGAATGGGCGGGCGACATCAAGCAGGTGCACGTCCTCGAGCGCGACGACGAGGGCCGGGGCACCGTCGTCTCCTGGCGGGCCGCCGCCTTCGGCCGCAGCACCAGCTACACGCTCCGGTACGACTATGCCGAGGCGCCCCGGGCCGTCTCCTGGGTGCTCGACCACGGCGACATCACGTCCAAGCTCGACGGCGCCTACAGGTTCGAGCCCGCGGGCGAAGGCACCGAGGTGACCTACCTGCTCGAAGCCGACCTGACGTTCCCGCTCCCCGGCTTCGTGAAGCGCCGGGCCGAGCAGCGGATCATCTCCACCGCCCTCAAGGAGCTTCGGGCCCGGGTCGAGAAGCAGTGAGCACCAGGGTCCTCCTCTTCACCGGCAAGGGCGGCGTGGGCAAGACCAGCGTGGCCGCAGCCACCGCCCTGCGCTGCGCCGACGCAGGCCTGCGCACCCTCGTCCTCAGCACCGACCCGGCCCACTCCCTGGCCGACGCCTTCGACTACCCGCTCGACTCCACCGAGCGCCAGATCGACGGCTCCCTCTACGGCCAGCAGCTCGACGCCACCGAGCGGCTGGAGGAGTCGTGGGGCGACATCCAGCACTACCTCACCGAGGTCCTCCACTGGGCCGGCGTCGACGGCATCGAGGCCGAGGAGCTGGCCGTCATCCCCGGCCTGGACGAGATCTTCAGCCTGTCGGACCTCAAGGCCTACGCCGACTCCGGGGCGTGGGAGGTCATCGTGGTCGACTGCGGGCCCACGGCCGAGACCATCCGCCTCCTGTCGCTTCCCCAGGTCCTGGGCTGGTACATGGACCGGGTCTTCCCCGCGGGCCGCCGCGTGACCAAGCTGATGCGGCCCGTCCTCAACCGGGTCACGAACCTCCCCATCGCCGACGACTCCGTGTTCGAGTCGGCCCGCCGTTTCTACGACCGCCTCGACGGCGTGCGCGAGCTGCTGGCCGACGGCGAGACCACCAGCGTCCGGCTGGTCGTGAACCCCGAGAAGCTGGTCATCGCCGAGGCCCGCCGCACCGCCACCTACCTCGGCCTGTTTGGCTACCGCGTCGACGCGGTGATCGCCAACCGCCTGCTGCCCGACGCGGTCACCGACCCGTGGTTCAAGGCGTGGAAGGAGGCCCACGCCGAGCACCTGTCCGCCATCGAGGAGGGCTTCGCCCCCGTGCCGGTGCTGCGGGCCGAGCTGGCGCCCGAGGAGCTGATCGGCGTCGAGCGGCTGCGCGAGTTCGCCGAAGCCCTCTACGGCGACGTCGACCCCTCGGCTC
>DASYMT010000485.1:0-4293 GCA_036008925.1 Acidimicrobiales bacterium
GTCGGGGACGGCGCAGGCCTCGCGCACCTCGTCCTCGTAGATCCGGTACACGGTGGTGAGGACGGTGCCGAGGCCCTGCGAACGGGCGGCCAGGATGAAGTTCTGCACGGCCGGATAGACCGAGGCATAGACGGGTCCCACGTCCATCTCGCCCTCGTCGTCGGTGACCGTCATCGCCATCTTGGGCACGAGGACGAGGACGAGCACGGGGACCTCGCCCATGGCCTGGGCCAGGTCGTCGCTGGCCTTGACGCCCCGCTCCCACGAGGCCCGGGCCTTGTCGTCCATGCGGTCGACGGGCGTGATCTTCTGCACGGCCGGGGCGTAGCGGTTCCACGCCCGCAGATAGATCTCGCCCAACCGGCGTTTCACCGCCGGGTCGGTGGCCACGAGGAACTGGTAGGGCTGGATGTTGCCGCCGCTCGGCGCCTGCACCGCGGCCCGCAGACAGGCCCACACCTGCTCCTCGGTGACCGGCTCGCTCGTGTAGCGGCGCATGGCCCGGGTGGTGAGCAGCGCGTCGTACAGGTCCATCACCGGCTCACTGGCCCTTGAAGTTGGGCGGGCGCTTCTCCTTCAGGGCGGCCAGGGCCTCTTGGTGGTCCTCGCTCTTGAAGGTCACGATCTCGTAGGCGGTGGCGATGTCGAAGCTGGTCTGGAGCGCGTCCTTCACCAGCTTGTTGACGGCCAGCTTGGTGTACTGCACCGCCAGGGGCGCGCCCGCGGCCAGGCGCTGGGCGAAGGCGAAGGCCCTGGCGTCGAGCTCGTCGTCGGGGACCACCTCGTTGACCAGGCCCATGCGCTCGGCCTCCTGGGCGGTCACCGGGTCGCCGGTGAGAAGGAAGCGCTTGGCCCGGGCCGGGCCGACCGCCAGCGGCCACGCGGCCGTGCCGCCGTCGCCCGCCACGATCCCCACCCGCACGTGGGGGTCGGCGATGGTGGCCGATTCAGCCATGAAGATCACGTCGCACAGCAGGGCGATCGACGCGCCCAGGCCCACGGCAGGCCCGTTGACGGCGCAGACGATGGGCAGGTGCACGTCGAGCAGGTCCCAGATCATCTGTTTGGCGTCGAGGCGCAGGTGCTCCATGCGCTCGGGGTCCTGCAAGGTGGGGAACCAGTTGAAGTCGCCCCCCGCCGAGAAGGCCCGGCCCTTGCCGGTGAGCAGCACGGCCCGGGCTTTTCGCTCCTGCTGGAGCCGGGGGAACAAGGCGGTGAGCTCGTGGTGCAGGGTCTCGTCCACCGCGTTGAGGTCGTCGTCGGGGCGGTCGATGGTGACGCGCATGATGTCGCCGTCGCGTTCGAGGTTGATGCTCCTCATAGCTGCGACGTGTCCGTGGGCAGGCCCAGGGCCATGCGGCCCACGGGCTCGTAGGTGCGCTCGGCCACCATGCCGTGCTGGGTCACCACGTGGACGTCGCGGAACACCCGTTGCAGCGGATGGCCTTCGTGGATGGACGAGCCGCCGCCCGCGCTGTACATCAGGTCGACGGCCCGGGCCGACTGCCAGGTGGCGTTGGTGGCAGCCAGCCGCATGAGCCTGCGGTGATCGTCGGTGACCGAGTCGGCCTGGGTGGCCGCCTCCACCGACTCGGCCAGGAAGGCGGCGGCCGACCGCACCGCCGCTTCGGCCTTGGCCACCTCGGCCTGGATGACCGGCCGCTCCGCCAACGTGCGCCCGCTGCCCGAGGGCTTCTTGGTCGTAGCCGTCTCGACCAACTCGTGTTGCGCCCGACGGGCCAGGCCCAGGGCGACCGCGGCGATGGCCACGGCCAGGCGGCCGAAGAAGGGCAAGCGGGACGCGGCGGTGTCGACCAGGGGCGGCGCGCCGAGCACCACCCAGCGCCCTTCGGGGACGAAGGCGTTGTCCACCTGGTAGTCGGTGCTGCCGGTGCCCTTCAGGCCCGCCACCCGCCAGGTGTCGAGCAGCTCGACCTGGCCGCGCTCGAAGTAGACGAAGAGGGGCTGGCCGTCGAGGACGATGCCGCCGCCGATCCACGTGCAGTGGTGGGTGAACGAGCCCCACTGCCACCGGCCGCTCACCACGATGCCGCCGTCGACCCGGGTGCCCTGGGCCGCGGGCATAGCGAAGCCGCCGGTCACGCTCCGAGGGTCGCCATAGATGCGCTCGGCCCACTCGGCCGGAAGGTGGGGGGCGGCCCCGGACGTAGTGGCCGCGATCATCCCGCACCAGGCGGTGGCCCCGTCGTGGAAGGCCAGCTCCTCCACCGCGTCGACCAGCGCCAGCAGGTCGTGTTCCGGTCCGTTGTAGGCCTTGGGCACCAGGGCCCGGGGCAGGCCGCTGTCGACCAGCGCGGCGGCCAGGTCGTCGGGCAGGCGGCGCAGCTCCTCGATCTCCTGGGCGCGAAGCGCGGCCTGCTCGCCCACGGCCCGGACGGCGGCGGCCAGGCTCACTGAGCGAGGGGCGAGGCCAGGAACCAGCGGTGCCCGAAGGGGTCGACGACCACCGCGCTGCGCAGGCCGTAGTCCTGGTCGGCGGGCGGGCGTAGAGCGGTGGCGCCCGCGGCGACGGCCTGCTCGAACACGGCGTCCACGTTGGGGATGGTGAGGTGCAGGGCCACCGGCGTGCCGCCGAGGGTCTGGGGGCTGGCCACGCCCATCTCCAGGTATTCGTCGGAGAGATAGAAGACGGCGTCGCCGATGGAGAACTCGGCATGGCCCAGCCTGCCGTCCTCCATCTCGATGCGGCTGTCCTCGGTGGCGTTGAAGGCCTTGCTGTAGTAGTCGAGCGCGGCCCGGGCGTCTCGGGCGCAGAGGTACGGCACCACGGCGGTCATGGCTGCGATCCTCTCACGGACGGCCGAACCTGTGCCTCGACGGCGGCGGCCACCTCGGCCACGTCCTCGTGCTCCCAGAAGCGCAGCACGGTCCAGCCCGCTTCGGCCAGGCGCTCGTCGGTCTCCCGGTCGCGCCGGGCGTTGTTCTCGATCTTGCCGCTCCAATAGTCCGTGTTGGTGCGGGGCGTGGTGGCGTGGTCGGGGCAGGCGTGCCAGAAGCAGCCGTCCACGAACACGCACACCCGCTGCTTGGTGAAGACGATGTCGGCCTTGCGGCGCAAGGCTTTTACCGGCCGAATGTCCACCCGGTAGCGCAGGCCCCGGGCGTGGAGGAGCCGGCGCAGGGCCAGCTCGGGCGCGGTGTCCCGGCCCCGGTTGCCCTGCATGGAGCGGCGCACCCCGGCCGACGAGGCCCAGGAGCCGTCGGGCGGGACCCAGTCGGTCATCGCTTGGAGTCGGGCAGCCCGGATCAGGCCTGCGCGAAGCGGCGCAGTTCTCGACGGGCGATCTGCATCTTGTGCACCTCGTCCGGCCCATCGGCCAGGTGCAGGGTGCGGGCCGAGGCGTACATCTCGGCCAGAGGCACGTCCTCGCTCACGCCCTTGGCCCCGAAGACCTGGATGGCCCGGTCGATGACCCACGTGGCCAGTTCGGGAGCCACCACTTTGATGGCCGCGATCTCGACCCGCGCCCCCTTGTTGCCCGCCGTGTCCATGAGCCAGGCCGTCTTGAGGGTGAGGAGGCGGGCCTGCTCGATGCGGATGCGGGCCTCGGCCACCCAGTCCTGCACCACGCCCTGCTCGGCGATGGGCTTGCCGAACGCCACCCGCTGGTTGGCCCGTTCGCACATGAGGTCGAAGGCCCGCTCGGCCATGCCGAGGAGCCGCATGCAGTGGTGGATGCGGCCGGGGCCGAGGCGGGCCTGGGCGATGGCGAAGCCGCCCCCCTCCTCCCCCAGCAGGTTGGAGGTGGGGACCCGGACGTCCTCGAAGGCGATCTCAGCGTCGCCCCCGCCCGTGTCGTAGCCGAAGATGGGAAGGCTGCGCTCGATCTTGACGCCGGGGGTGTCGAGGGGGACGAGGACCTGGCTCTGGCGGCGGTGGCGGTCGGCGTCGGGGTCGGTGACGCCCATCAGGATCGACACTTCGCACTTGGGATGGAGGGCGCCGGTGGACCACCACTTGCGGCCGTTCAGCACGTAGTGGTCCCCGTCTCGCTCGATGCGGGCCCGGATGTTGGTCGCGTCGGAGGAGGCCACGTCCGGCTCGGTCATGGCGAAGCACGAGCGGATCTCGCCGGCGAGCAGGGGCGAGAGCCAGCGCCCCTGCTGCTCCGGGCTGCCGTACCGGGCGAGCACCTCCATGTTGCCGGTGTCGGGGGCCGAGCAGTTGAGCGACTCGGAGCCGAGTGGGTACTTGCCGAGCTCGACGGCGATGTAGGCGTAGTCGAGGTTGGTCAGGCCGCCGACCTCGGAGTTGGGGAGGAAGAAGTTCCA
>DASYMT010000486.1:0-14366 GCA_036008925.1 Acidimicrobiales bacterium
CCCGGCCCCGGCAGAAGGCGCCGACCCGAGCCCACCGAGACGACGCAAAGGTCCCCAAGCGGGGTCGTCCCGCGCCCACCCGCGTCCCCAAGTCGGCTCCCTCCCGCCGCCCCACCTCGCCCAAGCGGCCCGCGGGCGCCAGCCCCCGCCGGAGGCTCATCGGCCTGCTGGCGGTCATGGTCATCGGGGCCTTGCTGGTGGCCGTGCGGCTGACCCAGGTGCAGGGCCTGTCGTCCGACCGCTATGTGGCCCTGGGCGAGTCGCAGCGGGTGCGGAGGGTCTCGCTGCCCGCCGAGCGGGGGTCCATCTTCGACCGGGACGGGCGCGACCTGGCCCTGTCCGTCCCCCGTTGGACCATCACCGCCAACCCCCGGCTGGTGAGCGACCCGTTGGCCACCGCCCAGGCCCTGTCGCCCATCATCGGCGTGGACGAACTGGTGTTGCGCGACGTGCTCAGCAAGGACCGGGCCTTCGTCTACGTGGCCCGCCGCGTCCCCGACGACGCCTACGTCAACGTCAAGGCGCTCGGCCTGCCCGGGCTGGAGTTCAGCCAGGAGCCCACCCGGGTGCTGCCCGGCGGCGACCTGGCCGCCCCGCTCCTCGGCCGGGTCGGGACGGACAACGAGGGCCTGTCCGGGCTCGAGGACCAGTTCGAGAAGCTGCTGTCGGGCAAGCCGGGCTGGCGGGTGGAGGAGAAGGACCCGACCGGCATCTCCATCGCGGGCAGCATCCGCGGCGCGCTGTCGCCGGTGCAGGGCGACGACCTGGTGCTCACCCTCGACCGCTCCCTCCAGTACGAGACCGAGCGGTCGTTGGCGGCCGAGATCAACACGGCCCATGCCAAGGGGGGCATGGCCATCGTCATGCAGACCCGCACCGGCGAGATCCTGGCCATGGCCAACCTGGCCACCGCCGATGACGGCAGCGTGGGGCCCGCCCCCAAGAACACCGCGCTCACCAACGTCTACGAGCCCGGCTCGGTGAACAAGATGATCACCATCGCGGGGGCGATGGAGAAGAAGCTCATCAAGCCGGACGACCGCCTGCTGGTGCCCGCCACCATCAAGGTCGCGGACCACGTCTTCCACGAGCACGACCCCCATCCCACGCAGGAGTGGTCGATCACCGACATCGTGGCCAACTCGTCCAACGTGGGCTCGATCATGATCGGCCAGAAGCTGGGCAAGAAGGACCTCGACCACTACATGCGGGACTTCGGCTTCGGCCAGAAGACGGGCATCGACTTCCCGGGCGAGTCGGCGGGCATCCTGCTCGACCCGGCCAAGTACTCGGGCACGTCGATGGGCACCATCCCGATCGGCCAGGGCATCGCGGTGACCGCCCTCCAGATGCTGGCCGCCTACAACACCATCGCCAACGGCGGCGTCTACGTCGAGCCCAAGCTGGTGAAGGCGACCATCGACGGCAACGGCGACCCGCACCACACGCCTGAGTCGGCGCAGCACCGGGTGGTCTCGACCCTCACGGCCAAGCAGATGACGGCCATGCTGGCCGAGGTGGTGCGGGTTGGCACCGCCACCCGGGCCCACATCGAGGGCTACACGGTGGCGGGCAAGACGGGCACGGCCCGTAAGCCCCTCGAAGGCCAGCGGGGCTACAAGACGGGCGCCTACGTGTCGAGCTTCGCGGGCTTCGTCCCGGCCGAGCGGCCCGAGCTGAGCGCCATCGTGATCCTCGACGAGCCCACGCCCATCTTCGGCGGCCTGGTCGCCGCCCCCGTGTTCGCCCAGATCGCCCAGTACGGCCTGCGCGAGTTCCGCATCCCGCCGCCCGACGTGCCGCTGGCCGCCGCCGTCCCCGCCTCCGACCCCAAGGCGGCCAAGGGGGTGGGCGAGATCGGTGACGGGAGCGCCCCCGGCCCCGCCGCTACCATCCCCTCGACACCGCCCCCGAAGCCGTAAGGACGTCGCGCCCGTGCGACTCGACGAACTGCTCGCCGGCGTGGACGTGCGGGACCGCCGAGGCGGCAATCCCGAGATCGCCGCCGTGACCCATGACTCCCGCGCCGTGCGCCCTGGGGCGCTCTACTGCTGCGTGCCCGGCGCCACCGCCGACGGCCACGACTTCGCCGACGACGCCGTCGCCGCGGGGGCGGCCGCCCTGCTGGTCGAGCGGCTGCTGCCGGTCGACGCCCCGCAGGCGCTTGTCGACTCCGTGCGCGCCGCCATGGCCCCGGCCGCCGCCGCTTTCTACGGCCACCCCAGCCGGTCGCTCGCGGTCATCGGCGTGACCGGCACCAACGGCAAGACCACCACGACCTTCCTCGTGCAGGCCGTGCTCGAAGCCGACGGCCGGGCCACCACCGTGCTCGGCACCCTGGGCGGGACCCGAACCACGCCCGAGGCGCCCGAGCTGCAAGCGGCGCTGGCCGCGGCGCGCGACGACGGGGCCGCGGCGGTGGCCATGGAGGTGTCGAGCCATGCCCTGGTGCAGCACCGGGTGGACGCGGTCGACTTCGCCGTCGCCGCCTTCACCAACCTGAGCCAGGACCACCTCGACTACCACGGCGACATGGCCGCCTACTACGCGGCCAAGGCCCTGCTGTTCGAGGCGGGACGGGCGCGCGTGGCGGTGGTCGACGCCGACGACGAGTGGGGCCGCCGCCTGCTCGACGACGCGGGCGTGCCCGTGCGCGCCTACTCGCTGGCCGACGCGGGGGACCTGGAGACGGGCGCCGACGGCAGCACCTTCACGTGGCAGGGCCACCCCGTCCGCCTGCGCCTGGGCGGTCGGTTCAACGTCTCCAACGCGCTGTGCGCGGCCGTCATCGCCGACGAGTTGGGCGTGGCCCCCGATGTGGTGGCGCACGGGCTGTCGTCGCTCCAGTCGGTGCCCGGCCGTTTCGAGCGGGTCGACGCGGGACAGCCCTTCTCGGTGGTGGTCGACTACGCCCACACGCCCGACGGGCTGGCCGCGCTGTTGGGCGCGGCCCGTGAGGGCCTGGACGACGACGGGCGGGTGCTGCTGGTGTTCGGCTGCGGCGGTGACCGGGACCGGGGCAAGCGGCCGCTCATGGGCGCGGTGGCGGTCAACGCGGCCGACGTGGCCGTGCTCACCTCCGACAACCCCCGCTCCGAGGACCCGCTCGCCATCATCGACGAGGTCCGCATGGGCGCGTCGTCGGCCGACAACCTCGTGGTCGAGCCGGACCGGGCCGCGGCCATCGCGCTGGCTTTGGACCAGGCCCGTCCCGGCGACATCGTGGTCATCGCGGGCAAGGGCCACGAGACGGGCCAGACCATCGGGACCACGACGCTGCCCTTCGACGACCGCGACGTGGCCCGGGGGCTGCTCTCGTGATCGCCCTCCTGCTGTCGGGCGGGATCGCCCTGCTGGTGTCGCTGGTGGGCACGCCCATCCTCATCCGCTGGCTTCAGGCCGAGGGCATCGGCCAGCAGATCCGCGAGGACGGCCCCGAGGGCCATGTGACCAAGGCGGGCACGCCCACCATGGGCGGCATCACCATCGTGGCCGGCGCGCTCGTCGGGTACGTGGCGGGCCACTTCCGGGCGGGCGCCATCTACACGCGCGCGGGCATCCTCGTGGCCCTGGTGACCCTCGGCGCGGCGATGGTCGGGCTGGTGGACGACTGGATCAAGGTGCGCCACCAGCGCAGCCTGGGCCTCAACAAGCGGGCCAAGATCGCCGGGCAGTTGGCCGTGGCCCTGGGGTTCGCCTACCTGGCCCACACGTGGGCCAAGGTCGACACCGTCTTGTCGTTCACCCGGCAGACCGCGCCCCACCTGCCTCACCTCCTGGTCGGGGTCTGGGTGGTGTGGGTGGTCCTCGTCATCATCGGCTCGTCCAACGCGGTGAACCTCACCGACGGGCTCGACGGGCTGGCCGCGGGCTCCTCCACCTTCGCCTTCTCGGCCTTCGCCATCATGGGCTTCTGGCAGTTCCGGCACTTTGAGGTCTACAAGGTGCCCCAAGGACTGGACCTGGCCCTCATGGCCGTGAGCTTCAGCGGCGCCTGTGCGGGCTTCCTGTGGTGGAACGCGGCGCCCGCCCGCATCTTCATGGGGGACACCGGGTCGCTGGCCATCGGCGCGGGCCTGGCCGGGCTGGCCCTCGTGATGAAGCTCGACCTGCTGCTGCCGGTGGTGGGCGGGCTGTTCGTGCTGGAGACGGTGTCGGTCATCGCCCAGGTCGCCAGCTTCCGCCTGTTCCACCGGCGCATCTTCCGCATGGCCCCCATCCACCACCACTTCGAGTTGATGGGCTGGCCCGAGACCACCGTCATCATCCGCTTCTGGATCCTGGCCGGCCTGTGCACGGCGCTGGCCCTAGGCCTGTTCTACGCCGACTTCATCTCCCTGGGCGGGCTCGATTGACGACTGCCTTGGTGGTGGGCATGGGCGTCACCGGCCAGGCCGTGGCCCGGCGCCTGCGCCACGACGGCGTGGATGTAATGGCCTACGACGACGCCGCGGGCGACGTGCTGCCCGACTTCTTGGACGTCGATCTAGTGGTGCCCAGCCCGGGCGTTCCGCCCTCGCACCCGGTCTACGACCTGGCCCGCCGCTCTGGCGTGCCCGTGGTGAGCGAGATCGAGCTGGCCTTCCGCAGTGCGACGATGCCGCTCGTCGCCGTCACCGGCACCAACGGCAAGACCACGGTGACCACCATGGTGGCGGCCATGCTCGTGGAGTCGGGGATGACGGCGGTGGCCGCGGGCAACATCGGCCTGCCCCTGATCGAAGCGGTGGCCCAGCCGGTCGACGTGGTGGTGGCCGAGGTCTCGTCCTTCCAGCTCCAGTACACCGACTCGTTCCGGCCCCGCGTGGCGGTGTGGCTGAACTTCGCCGAGGACCACCTGGACTGGCACCCGAGCATGGCCGAGTACGCGTCGGCCAAGGCCCGCGTCTTCAACGCCGAGGTGGCCATCGCCAACGCCGACGACCCGGTGGTGATGCGCTACGCGCCGGACGGCGCGGTCACCTTCGGAGCGGTTGGGGAGTGGACCGTGCGCCGCGGGATGCTGCTGGCCCCCGGCGGGGTCGAGCTGCTGCCCGTCGACGCCCTGCCCCGGGCGCTGCCCCATGACGTGGCCAACTCGCTGGCCGCCAGCGCGGCGGCCGTGGCCGCGGGCGCGTCGCTCGACGCCTGCCGGGCCGTCCTCCGTTCGTTCGCGGGCCTCCCCCACCGCGTGCAGTTGGTGAGCGACGCTGGTGGGGTGCGGTGGTACGACGACTCCAAGGCCACGACCCCCGCGTCGGTGGTCGCCGCCCTGCAGGGCTTCGAGTCGGCCGTCCTCATCGCGGGCGGCCGCAACAAGGGCCTGGACCTGGGCGCGCTGCGGGCCGGGGCCGACCGGGTGAAGTCGGTGGTGGCCATTGGCGACGCCGCGGCCGAGGTGGAGGCCGCCTTCGCGGGCGTGCGCCGGGTGGTGCGGGCCGGGTCGATGGCCGAGGCGGTCGACGCCGCGGGCGCGGCGGCCGAGCCCGGCGACGTGGTGCTGCTCTCGCCCGGGTGCGCGTCGTTCGACTGGTACTCGTCCTACGCCGAGCGGGGCGACGACTTCGCCCGCCTGGTGAAGGAGCGGGTGGACCGGTGACCGACCAGCCCATCTCGCTGGCCGCCGAGCGGCAGGGGAGCAAGAACCGGCACCCGACGGCCCGCCGGCCCGCCGCTCCGGCTCGTCCGCTCAGGGACCGGGCCCGGGCCAAGGCCAGGGCGGGGGCGCGGGCCAAGGCGAGGCCCCGGGCCAGGACCAAGGCGCCCGCGGGAACGGTCAACACCGGCTTCGTGGTGCTGTTCGCCATCGTGGTGGTGCTCGACATGATCGGCCTGGTGATGGTGCTGTCGGCCTCGTCGGTCCAGGCCCTGCGCAACAACGGGTCGGCCTGGCAGTTCTTCGGCAAGCAGCTCATCTGGGTGGTGACCGGGGCGGCGGTCATGGTGGCCGCCCTGCGGGTGGACTACCGGCGCTGGCGGGTGCTGGCCAAGCCCCTCTTGGGCGGGTCGATCGCCTTGCTGGTTGTGGTCCTGCTGCCCGGCGTGGGCATCACGGTGAGCGGGTCCACCCGCTGGCTGGGCGCGGGCGGCTGGCGGTTCCAGCCCTCGGAGTTCGCCAAGGTGGGCGTGCTGCTCTACTGCGCCGACCTGCTGGCCCGGCGCAGCGGGAAGATGGGCGACTGGCGCATGGGCGTGCTGCCCGTGCTGGCCGCCTTCGGCTCGGTGGCCGTGCTGGTGATGGCCCAGCCCGACATGGGCACCACGCTGGCCATCGGCACCATCACCCTCACCCTGTTGTGGGTGGCGGGGACCCGCCTGTCGCACATGACCACGCTGTTGGCGGGCACGGCCGCCACCGCGTTCGTGGTGGCCTTGGCCGAGCCCTACCGGCGGGCCCGGATGCTGTCGTTCCTCAACCCGTGGAAGGACGCGGGCAACACCGGCTTTCAGGCCGTGCAAGGCCTGGTGGCGCTGGGCTCGGGCCGGTGGTTCGGGCTCGGCCTGGGGGCCAGCCGGGCCAAGTGGGGCTTCCTGCCCAACTCCCACACCGACTTCATCTTCGCCATCATTGGCGAGGAGCTGGGCCTGGTCGGCGCCCTATTGGTGGTGGGCCTGTTTGTGGCCTTCGCCGTGCTCGGGGTGCGGGCCTCGCTGCGGGCGCCAGACCGGTTCGGGATGCTGCTGGCCGCGGGCATCACCAGTTGGATCGTGGGCCAGGCCTTCATCAACATCGGCGCGGTGATCGGCCTGCTGCCCATCACCGGCGTGCCCCTGCCGTTCATCTCCTTCGGCGGGTCGGCCCTGGTCATCACCATGGGCGCGGTCGGCATCCTGCTGAACGTGGCCCGCCAAGCCCGGCCCGCCGGGTCGAAGCAGCCGTGAGCGAGGCCGTCTACGCGGTGATCGCGGGCGGGGGGACGGGCGGCCACGTGTTCCCGGCACTCGCCATCGGCCAGGCGCTGGTGCGACGAGGCCACGCGGCGGAGTCGATCCGCTTCGTGGGGTCGGCCCGGGGCATGGAGGCCCGGCTGGTCCCGGCCGCGGGCTTCGAGGTCGTGCTGCTGCCGGGCCGGGGCATCGCCCGCAGGCTGACCCGGGACAACGTGGGCGCGGTGGTGGGCCTGGTGCGGGCCGTCTTCCAGGCCGTGGCCCTGGTGCGCCGCTGGCGGCCCCGCGTGGTGGTGTCGGTGGGCGGCTACGCCTCGTTCCCGGCCGTGGTCGGCGCGGTGGTGAACCGGGTGCCGCTGGTGCTGCACGAGCAGAACGCGGTGCCGGGCCTGGCCAACCGGCTGGCCTCGCGCTTCGCCCAGGCGGCCGCGGTCAGCGTGCCGAACACGCCGCTGCGCCGGGCCTCGCTCACCGGCAACCCGGTGCGGGCCGAGGTGGCCGCGGCCGACCGCTCGGCCCAAGGGCGGGCCACGGCCAGGGCCGAGTTGAGCCTGCCCGAAGGGCACCGGGTGGTGGCGGTGACCGGCGGGTCGCTCGGGGCCAGGCGCATCAACGAGGCCGTGCGGGGGCTGGCCGAGCAGTGGCGGGACCGCTCGCACATCGCCATCCGCCACGTGGTGGGCAGGCGCGACTTCGCCGACTTCGCCGACTTCGCGGACGTCGGCTCGGCCGCGCCGGGCGAAGGCGCGCTGGTGTACCAGGCGGTGGAGTTCGAGGACCGCATGCCCGCCCTGCTGGCCGCGGCCGACGTGCTGGTGGCCCGGGCGGGCGCCACCACGGTGGCCGAGCTGGCCGCCGCGGGCGTGCCCTCCGTGCTGGTGCCGCTGCCCGGCGCGCCGGGCGACCACCAGACGGCCAACGCCCGGGCCCTGGCCGACCGGGGCGCGGCCGTGCTCGTGCCCGACGCCGAGTGCACGCCCGAGCGGCTGGCCTCCGAGTTGGAGCCGCTGCTGGCTGACCCGGTGCGCCTCGACGCCATGGGCCGGGCCGCAGCCGCCCTGGCCCATCCCGACGCGGCCGACCGGGTGGCCGACCTGGTGGAGCGCCATGCCCGGTCCTGAGCGTTCGCCTGCGCCTGCGCCGCCGCTCGACTTGTCCACCCCCCAGCGCATCCACGTGGTGGGCGTGGGCGGGGCGGGCATGAGCGCCATCGCCATCGTGCTGGCCGCCATGGGTCACCGGGTGAGCGGCAGCGACCTCAAGGAGTCGCCCGGTCTCGACCGCCTGCGGGCCTCGGGCATCGAGGTCCACGTGGGCCACGCGGCCGAGCACGTGCCCCCCGACGCCGACGCGCTGGCCGTGTCGACCGCCGTCCCCGCCGCGAACCCGGAGGTGGCCGCGGCCCGCTCGCGAGGCGTGCCCGTGCTGCGGCGGGCCGACGCCCTCGCCGCCATCGCCGCCACCCGCCGCACGGTGGCGGTGGCGGGCACCCACGGCAAGACGACCACCGCGTCCATGCTCGCCCTGGTGCTGGTGGAGGCGGGCCTGCGGCCGTCGTTCATCATCGGCGGCGAGGTGAACGAGATCGGCACCGGCGCGGTGTGGGCCGACGGCGAGTGGCTCGTGGTCGAGGCCGACGAGAGCGACGGCACCTTTCTCGAACTGGGCGCCCACGCCGTGCTCGTCACCAACGTGGAGCCCGACCACCTGGAGCACTACGGCGGCTTCGCCGCGCTGCGGGCCGCGTTCGAGCGGTTCACGGCCGACGTGCCCGGGCCCAAGGTGGTCTGCGCCGACGACGCCCTGGCCGCGTCGTTGGGCGGCGTCGCCTACGGCACGTCGGAGGGGGCCGACTACCGCATGACCGACGTGGAGCTGGGCCGCACCACGGTCGCCTTCGCGGTCGAGCACGAGGCTCGGTCGCTCGGACGCATCGCCCTGCCCGTGCCCGGCCTGCACAACGCCCGCAACGCCTGCGGGGCGGTGGTCATGGGCCTGCAACTGGGCGCCCCGTTCGACGCGGCCGTGCGGGCGCTGGCCCGCTACGGCGGCGTGGCCCGGCGCTTCCAGTTCCGGGGCGAGCGCGACGGCGTGACCTATGTGGACGACTACGCCCACCTGCCCACCGAGGTCCGGGCCGCGCTGGCCGCGGCGCGCGACGGCGGCTGGCGGCGGGTGGTCTGCGTGTTCCAGCCCCACCGCTACTCCCGCACCGCCGCCCTGTGGCGGGACTTCGCCGACGCCTTCGCCGACGCCGACCGCCTGGTGGTCACCGACGTCTACTCATCGGGGGAGGCGCCTCGGCCCGGCGTGTCGGGCAAGCTCATCGTGGACGCCGTGCTGGAGGCCCACCCGTCGGCGTTGGCCGCCTACCTGCCCAACCGGAGCGAGTGGGCGCCGTACCTGCGCAAGGTCCTGCGGCCCGGCGACCTGTGCATCACGCTGGGGGCGGGCGACCTCACCGCCCTGCCCGACGAGCTGCTGGCCGATGGCTGACGGCGCGGGTGGCGGGCTGGCCGCGGCGGTGGCCGTGCTGGGCGACCGGGCCGTCTTCGACGCGCCGGTCGGCCCGTTGACGACCTACCGGGTCGGGGGCCGGGCCGCCCTGTTGTTCGAGGCGGCCGACGAGCACGACCTGGCCCTGGCCCGCGTGGCCGTGTCGCAGTCGGGCCTGCCGGTCCTGGTGGTGGGCAAGGGCTCCAACCTGCTGGTGGCCGACCGGGGCTTCCCCGGCCTGGTCGTCACGCTGGGGGAGTGGTTCGCCTCGCTCGACATCGCGGGCACGCGCGTGCGGGCGGGCGGCGCCGTCTCGCTGCCGGTGCTGGCCCGGCGCACGGCCGCGGCGGGGCTGACCGGGCTCGAGTGGGCGGTCGGCGTGCCCGGCTCGGTGGGCGGGGCGGTGCGCATGAACGCGGGCGGGCACGGCTCGGACATGAGCCGGGTGCTGCGCCGGTACTCGTTCGTCGACCTGGCGGGCGGCGAGGACGGCGAGTTCGACGCCGAGCGGCTCGACTACTCGTACCGGCACTCGACCGTCCTGCCCGCCCACGTCGTCGTGGGGGCCGAGTTCGAGCTGGCCGCGGGCGACCGGGCCGCGTCGGAGGCCGAGATCGCCGAGATCGTGCGCTGGCGGCGGGAGCACCAGCCGGGCGGGCAGAACGGGGGCTCGGTGTTCACCAACCCCCCGGGCGACTCGGCGGGCAGGCTCATCGACCAGGCCGGGCTCAAGGGCTTGCGGGTGGGATCCGCCCATGTGTCGCCCAAGCATGCGAACTTCTTCCAGGCCGACGAGGGCGGCTCGGCCGACGACGTGTGGGCCCTCATCCAGGAGGTGCAGCGGCGGGTGGAGGAGACGACGGGGGTGCGGTTGGCACCTGAGCTGCGGCTCATCGGCTTCGACTCGGCGGACCCGGCGTGACCCCCGTCCGCCCCGACACCGCCCCGCAGCCCCGGCCCGTCCGCGCTCCGATGGGTGGATCATTGGGCGGATCGCCCGCACCGGCCGAGGCCCATCCGCCCCATGGACGCACTGCTCGGCCGCAGCCGACGCCTGTCCGCGCGCCGGTCGCGCCTGAACCGGCCCCTGGCCGGACGAGCGGCAACCGGTCGCGCCCCCAGCCCCCGCCCCCAATGGCCGCCGCGCCCGTCAAGCCTGCCGCCCCGCCCCCCGCGCCAAAGCCCGGCAAGCAGGCCAAGGCCCGCCGGCCCGCGCCCACCCCGGTACGGCCCCCGGCCCGCGACCCGTCGCCCAGTCCGCAGCCCGCAGCGGGCATGGACCCGCGCATCCGCCGCCGGCGCATCGAGGTCAAGCGGGGGGAGGGCAGGCGCAGGCTGCGCATCCTGGTCGGCAGCGTGGCCGTGGCCGCGCTGATCGTCGGGGTGGTGGGCGCCACCCGCTCGCCCCTCATGGACGTGGACCACGTCGTCGTCACCGGGGGCGCCCACGTCACGGCCGAGCAGATCGTGGCCGTGGCGGGCCTGCGCGACCAGCCCCAGCTCATCGACGTGGGCACCAAGCGGGTGGCCCGCAAGGCCGAGTCCCTTCCCTGGGTGGCCACGGCCACCGTCATCCGCCAGTGGCCGTCCACCGTCAAGGTGCACGTCACCGAGCGCATGCCTGCGGCCAGCCTGCCCGCCGAGGGCGGGAGGTGGGCGGTGGCCGACGCGGGCGGCCGGGTGCTCGAAGTGCTGGACGCCCGCCCGTCGACCATGCCGTCGGTGGCCGGGGCGCCGCCCGCCGGGGGAGCGGGCACCCGCCTGTCCCCGGCCGGCCGCGAGGCCATGGCCGTGGCCGCTGCCCTCACCCCGGACCTGCGGGGGATCACGGCCGAGCTGGCCGTCACGGCCGACGGCGAGATCGAGCTGCACGTGGTCCCGGCCGGGGTGATCCGCCTGGGCGACGCCTCCCAACTGCCCGACAAGCTGACCGCGGCCGCCACTGTCCTGGCCGGCCTGGCCCCCAAGTCGTGGCGGGTCCTGGACGTGCGCGTGCCCCGGGCGCCTGTCCTGGCCCGCCGGTGAGATTGCCCGATGAGATTGCCCCCGAGGAGATTGACCCGGCGTTGAGGATGTGGCTAAAGTTCAACCAACCACACAGGTTTACCCCATATAACCCTCTACTTGAGGTTGAGGCCGGGCCAAGGGTCCCGGCCATTCGCACGTTCCGGCACCGGTCGAATCTCCGGCGCCCCGTTTTGGAGGCTTGAACCTCATGCCCGGTGCAGCCCAGAACTACATCGCCGTCATCAAGGTGGTCGGGATCGGCGGCGGCGGCGTCAACGCGGTCAACCGCATGATCGACGCCGGCCTCAAGGGCGTGGAGTTCATCGCCGTCAACACCGACGCCCAGGCCCTGCTCATGAGCGACGCCGACGTGAAGCTCGACATCGGCCGCCAGCTCACCCGCGGCCTGGGCGCAGGCTCCGACCCCGAGGTCGGGCGCCAGGCGGCCGAGGAGCACCGGGACGAGATCGAAGAGGTGCTGAAGGGCGCCGACATGGTGTTCATCACCGCGGGCAAGGGCGGCGGCACCGGCACCGGCGGGGCGCCCGTGGTGGCCGAGATCGCCAAGTCGCTGGGCGCCCTCACCATCGGCGTGGTCACCCGCCCGTTCGCCTTCGAGGGCAGGCGCCGGGCCGTGCAGGCCGACTCCGGCATCCAGAAGCTGAAGGAGAAGGTCGACACGCTGATCGTCATCCCCAACGACCGGCTGCTCACCGTGTCCAACGACAAGACGTCGATGGTCAACGCCTTCAAGATGGCCGACGAGGTGCTGCTCCAGGGCGTGCAAGGGATCACCGACCTCATCACCTCGCCGGGCCTCATCAACACCGACTTCGCCGACGTCAAGATGATCATGTCCAACGCGGGCACCGCCATCATGGGCATCGGCACCGCGTCGGGCGAGGGCCGGTCCGTCAACGCGGCCCGGGCCGCCATCACCAGCCCGCTGCTGGAGGCGTCCATCGAAGGCGCCCGCGGCATCCTGCTCAACATCGCGGGCGGCAGCGACCTCGGCCTGTTCGAGGTCAACGAGGCGGCCGAGATCATCCACGCGGTGGCCCACCCCGACGCCAACATCATCTTCGGCTCGGTCATCGAGGACGCCATGGGCGACGAGGTGCGCGTCACCGTCATCGCCGCAGGCTTCGAGCGCTGGGACGACGAGCCGCGCGGCAGGCGCGAAGAGCGGCCCCGGGCCGGGCTCGGCCTCAACCGGCCCGACCCCTTCGCCACCGACGACGACGACCTCGACGGGGGCGACGACGACTTCGACGTCCCCTCCTTCCTGAAGTAGGCGGCTTGCTGCTGGGCCCGGCCGAGGTCCGCTTCACCAGCCGGGCCGACGGGGACCAGCGCACCGGGCCTGAGCCGTGGACGCGGCTGCGCCAGGTGCACGGCACGCGTGTCGTCGTGGTCGAGGAGCCGGGCGGCGGCACCGGCGAGGAGGCCGACGCGGCCGTCACCCAGGTCCGAGGTGCGCACCTGGCCGTGTTCACCGCCGACTGCGCGCCGGTCGCCCTCGCCTCTCCTGAGGGTGTCATCGGGGCGGCCCATGCCGGATGGAGGGGCCTGGCGGGCGGCGTCCTGGAGCACACGGTCGAGGCCATGCGCTCGCTCGGCGCGTCGCGCATCGAGGCCGCGCTGGGCCCGTGCATCCACCCCGAGTGCTACGAGTTCGGGACGGCCGAGTTGGACGCAGTGGCCGCGTCGCTGGGCCACACCGTGCGGGGCCGAACGGCCGACGGGCGGCCCGCGCTCAACCTGCCCGCAGGCGTGCGGGCCGCGCTCACCCGGGTGGGCGTGAGCCTGGTCCACGTGGACGAGGCCTGCACCGCCTGCTCGCCCGACTGCTTCTCCCATCGGGCCCGGGGCGACGAGGAGCGCCAGGCCATGGTGGTATGGCTCCCGACGTAGCCGGGCGACTGGCCGAGGTGCGCCGACGCGTCGGTGACGCCGTCGTGGTCGTGGCCGTCACCAAGGGGTTCGGCCCCGACGCGGCCCGCCAGGCCGTCGACGCCGGCATCGTCGACCTGGGGGAGAACTACGCCCAGGAGCTGACGGCCAAGGCGGCCGGCGTGGGGGGCGCGCACTGGCACTTCCTCGGCCATGTCCAGCGCAACAAGGTCAAGGGCCTGGCCCCGCTGGTGCACCTGTGGCAGGGCGTCGACCGCCCGGGGGTCCTGCCCGCCGGGGCGCGGGCGCTCGTGCAGGTGAACCTGTCCGGCCTGCCCGGGCGCATCGGCTGTACATGGGACGACGGGCCTGGGCTGGTGGAGCGGCTGCGGGCCGAGGGCGTGGAGGTGCGCGGCGTCATGGGCGTGGCCGGGCCCGGCGACCCCCGCCCCGGGTTCCGCAGGCTGGCCGGGCTGGCGCGGGACCTGGGACTGGCCGAGGTGTCGATGGGGATGTCGGGCGACTACGAGGCGGCGGTGGCCGAGGGGGCGACCATGGTGCGGCTCGGCACGGCCTTGTTCGGTCCGCGTCCCCAGCGTGGCGACCTGCGACGATAGGCTCGTGCCGCAAGGAGGCCTGTGATGCCTGGACTCTTGCGTCGGACGATGGTCTATCTGGGCCTCGTGGACGACGAGTACGACGACTTCGAGCCCTACGACGACCCGCAGCCCGTCGCGGCCCCGCGGCAGGCGCCCCGGTCGACGGCGTACCCGCCCGAGACCGACTCGGGGGTCACGTCCATCCGCACCATCCCGCGGGAGACGGACTACCAGAGCGGGGTGACCGTGCAGCCCCGGTCGGCCGTGGTGCGGCCCATCCAACCGGTGCAGAACGCGAAGCCCCACGTGATCCACCCGAGCCACTTCCCGGACGCGCAGGAGATCGGCGACCGGCTCAAGGCCAGCCAGCCGGTGATCGTCAACCTCCAGGGCACCGACCGCGAGCTGTCCCGGCGGATGATCGACTTCTGCTCGGGGGCCACGTACGTGCTCGGCGGCTCGATGGACAAGGTGGCCGATCAGGTCTTCCTGCTCACGCCGTCG